>JBKCXA010000872.1:0-13427 GCA_046316935.1 Prosthecobacter sp. | reverse complement strand
TGGGTTCGCTGGTCCGCCTGCGCCCGCGGACCGAGGTTGCGGCCTGACGTGGATCTTGACGCGGAAGCTCTTTTTTGGGCAAAATGCCCGCATGAGCAGCTTTCGGCTCCGGCCTCAGTTCACCGTGCATCTGCCCGGTGGGGTGGACGAGGTGCGGCATCAGCTCGCGGAGGGCATGAAGCGGCATGGCGAGCATTTCGACGTAAAGAGCTTTCCCGGCTACCTGAGCCTGCGTGTGCCCGAGAGCGAGCAGCACTACTGGTCGCCGCAATTGCAGCTCAGCCTCGACGCGGCGGACGACGGCACGCAGATCACCGGCATCTACGGCCCGAACACCAACATGTGGGCCTCGTTTTTGTATGGTTACCTCTTCGTGGGCTCGGTGGGATTGTTCTCCGGCTTGTTCGGTGCCTGCCAGCTATGCATCGGCGATCATCCCTGGGGGCTGTGGGTCTTTGCACTGATGCTGGCGGCCGCGGCAGGGCTGTATCTCTCGGCGCAAATGGGGCAGAAACTAGGCGCGAGACAGACTTTTGAGCTGCATCAGGTGGTCGAGGCAGCCGTGGGGCGCACCATTGAGATCAGCTAGAGCGAATTTCTCACATTCTCTCCAGACAGGATGTCAGCCTGTGGCCTGGCTTTCCGCCTCGCAGAGGCGGCCTACAGCACCGCCAGGGTGAGAAAGCTGGGCTGGCGATTCAAGCCTGCCGCTTCTTCAGCTCGACGACGGCGTTGAGGATCTTCACGCGGTTCATCTCGTGGACTTCGATCTTCTCGCCGATTTTCGGCACGAGCGTGACGGTCAATTGCCCGCCGAGGTGCTCGCGGAATTCTTCCAGGCCTTCGAGGATGGCAGGCTCGCCACTGCGGCCGTTTTCCATGAGGTGCGGCGAGTAGGTGGCAAAGCCGATGCTCTCGATGAGCTTCAGCACACGTTCGCAGGTTTCCGCATCGAGGAGGCCCTGCATGCGTGAATACACGAGATCGACGGCGATGCCGATGGCGACGGCCTCGCCATGAGTGACGGCGAATTTGGAGATCTGCTCCAGCTTGTGCGCGGCCCAGTGGCCGAAATCAAGCGGGCGGGCGGAGCCAAGCTCAAAGGGATCACCGCTGGTGGCGATGTGTTCGACGTGCAGCTCGGCGCTGCGTTGAACGACCTTCTCCAGCGCCTCTTGCTTCAGCTCGGCGAGATCAGCGGCCATGGCCTCGATCTGCTCAAAGAAGGCCCCATCGCGAATGAGGGCCACTTTGATGGCCTCGATGATGCCATTGCGTCGTTCGCGAGCGGGGAGGGATTCGAGGAAGGCGAAGTCGTTCACCACCGCGTAGGGCACGGCGAAGCTGCCGATCCAGTTTTTCTTCCCGAAGTAGTTCACGCCGTTTTTGACGCCCACGCCGCCATCGCCCTGCGAGAGCGTGGTGGTGGGAAAGCGCACATGGCGGATGCCGCGATGCGCCGTGGAAGCGGCGAAGCAGACCAGATCGAGCACCGCACCGCCGCCGATGACGAACACGTAGCTGTGACGGTCCAGAGCGGCTTCATTGATGGCATCCCAGCAGCACTCGACGAGGCGGAGATCGTTCTTGCAGGCCTCGCCACCGGGCAGGGTGATGGGCGTGTCCGCGAGCGTGAAGGCATCCGCGTGTACCTCGCCATAGGCCACGATGTCGTCGATGAGGTCGCGGTTCGCGGTGGCGACGGCTTCATCGACGAAAACGAGCACGCGGGGCAGTTTGTGCGGCGTGTGAAGCGTCACGAGATCACGCACGGCATGGTTCCGGGCATGGAATGCCTCCCTGGTGAAAAGGATGCGGTGGGTGTGTTCGAGCCTGATGGGTCTCTCCAGCATTAAACGGGGGCGAAAAAGGGGGCGGTTCTGTGCCGCTGGCCGGGGGGCTGGTCAACGGGGAAAGAAAAACACGTCCCGTGGCCGGTTTCTGGCAGCAAAATGATCCTCACGGAGCTTTCGTTTTCGTCAGGAAAACCCGTTCCAGCATCCAGCGGCCGGCCTTGGCATTGAAATGCACCGGCTCGTAGAAAAAGCGGTTGTCCTGGATGAGCGCCGGCTCCTCGGAGAAGTCGCTCACCTCCCCGCAGATCGCCTTCACACGGCTTTTCCATGCCTCGAAGTCCGCCCGGTCAAAACTGGCCAGCAGCATGTGATGCATGGGATTGAGCACGACGCGGCTCTCCACACCGTGCTCCCTGAGCAGGGCCACGATCTGCCGCAGGTCCTCCTCGTGTTCGGGACGGGCTTTCCGCGACTCCTTGGGCATGCCTCGAAACTGCGCCGCCTCATAGGCAGGCCAGTTTAAGCGGATCTCATCCTCACGCTTCGGCAGGCTGTAGTGGCCGGTTTCGGGATCGAAGAGGTAGGTCACCTTCCACTCGAAGAAATTGCGTTTGATGGCCAGCCAGGTGGACTCGACATCGAAGCGCAGGTACTCCATGCGAAAGCGCCAGAGAGGCACGCCGGTCGTCTCCGGATGCATCCACTTGTTCAGATACTCGGTGGTGAGAGGCGGCACGAGGAACTGGATGTCATAGTCGAGACCGAGCAGGATCATTTGGGGCTTCTTCCGGGCCAGCAGCCATTCGAGCTGCATCCGCGTCTCACGCAGCGTGCTGCCAGGCGTGGTGATGTTGTAGCAGGACAGCCCGCTGAGTTCCTGGAAGTCCTTCACATCGTAAAAATTCACCCGCGAGGTTCCCATGATGTAGGCCTGAGCATCCTTCGACTTCAGCGACTCGATCTGAAGGTAGCGAGTGTTTGGCATGAAGTTCTTCCGGTTCCAACCGGTGATGCCAAACACACGGTAGGGATCGATCAGCAGCGTGGCGAGGATCATGAGCACGATCACCGTGATGGCGGCCGCCGCCATCTGAAGAAGATGTCTGCCGGGTGTGTGCGGGCGCATGATCAGAACTGGAAGTAGATGAACGGGCTCGGTTGGTTCAGCCGGATGACACAGGCCGCCAGCAGCGCCCCGCAGACATAAGCCCAGCGTGGCTCCAGCGCCCAAGTGAGACGCGGCGGCACCTCATCGCCATCCACCGGATCGATCGCCGGGCGTGTGTGGCGCATGATCTGCATCGTGTTCGGACCGCGAAAGACCATCGTGAGTCCGGCGACCATCAACACCACGGTCCAAAATTTGATCGGAAACGGCGAACCACCGCCGCCGAGGCCGATCATCGAACCGAGCAAGGTCCATGCCTCCGAAAAGCTACCAGCACGGAAGAAGACCCACGTCACCAGCACGCAGACAAAGGTGATCGCCATGCCAAGCGGGCGCGGAAGAGGTGCTCGCCCCGTTTTTTTTCGCCAGCGCAGCCAGAGGTGGTTCACGATGAGGAAGAGGCCATGCAACCCGCCCCAGAAGACGAAGGTCCAGTTTGCCCCATGCCATAGCCCACCGATGAGCATCGTGATCATGAGCGCCGCCAGCATGCGCGGCAGGCCATGACGGCTGCCCCCCATCGGGATATACAGATAGTCCCGCAGGAACTGCGAGAGCGTCATGTGCCAGCGCCGCCAGAAGTCGATCACGCTCGCGGCTTTGTAGGGCGAGAAGAAATTCACCGGGAAGCGCAGATGAAAGGTCATCGCGATACCCAGCGCCATGTCCGAGTAGGCGGAGAAGTCGAAATAGATCTGCAAGGCATAGGCCGCGATGCCATACCAAGCTTGAAGCATCGGCACACCGCTACCCGTGGCCGCCTGCTGAAACACCTGGTCCGCATACGGAGCGAACAAATCCGCCACCAGCATCTTCTTCGACAGGCCAAGGATGAAGAGTGCCAGCCCCGGCACGATACCCGCCAGCGTGGGCAGCAGGGCCTCCGGCTCGCGAAACTGCGGGATCAACTGCCGGTGATGCACGATGGGCCCTGCGATGAGATGCGGGAAAAAGGCCACGAAGAGCACATAATCGAGGAAGCCATTGCTCTCGATCTTACCGCTGCGGATGTCCGCCAGGTAGGTGATCTGCGTGAAGGTGAAAAACGAGATCGCCAGCGGCAGCACGATGGTTTCCATCGGCGGCCCGGAGCCGAAATTCGTGCAAAGGAAGCCCCAATACTTGTAGTAGGCCAGCAGGCCGAGATTCAGCACGATGCCCAGCACCAGCCAGGCCGTCCGCGTGCCTCCACGCGAGGCGAGCATGAGGCAGCCGAGGCCGTAATTCACGACGATGGAGCCCGCCAGCAGCACCACATACGAGGAATTCCACCAGCCGTAGAAAAACAGCGAGGCGATCACGAGAAAACCCTGCGCCGCAGCCACCTTCCACCACTTCGAGAGTGCCCAGGTGACGAGCAGCGTCACCGGCCAGAAGACGAAGAGGAAGATGCTGGAGTTAAAAAGCATGACGCCGTGGTCACTCCGGCTTCAGCACCACTTTGAGCAGGCCTTCCTTGTTGTCGTAAAGGCGCTGGAACCAATCGGCACCTTCGGAAAGCGGCACGGAGGCACTGAGCAGCGGCTCCACCTGGATGCTGCCGTCCTCGATGCGGCGGATGGCCTCGGGATACTCGCCCGCGCAGGAGCAGGAGCCCTTGATGGTGAGCTGGCGCGTGACGACTTCTTGCAGCGGGAAGGGCGTGTTCGGCTGCAAATTGCCGATGAGGATGACCTGACCGCCTTTGCACACACTGCGAATCGCGAGATCGAGCGGTGCCGCAGCTCCAACGACCTCGAAACTCGCATCCGCACCATCACCGCCGCAGATTTCGCGGATGTGGTTTGCCAGATTTTCCTGCTTCGCGTGGAAGGCCTCGCTCGCACCGAGCTTTTTGGCGAGTTCGAGACGCTTCTCATCGAGATCGACAGCGATCACCCGATCCCAGCCGCGAGCCTTGAGCGCCTGCACGACGAGCAGCCCGATCAATCCCGCGCCCACGACCACCGCCGTGCCGCCTTTTTGTTCTGGATGACATTCGCAGCCTTCGCCACAGTGGCCTTCTTCGGCCTCCGTGAAAGCTTCGCCCACTTCCACGCCATCCGCGAGGTTCACGGCGTGCAAAGCGATGCTCACCGGCTCGGCAAACGCGGCCTTCTCATACGAAAGCGCCTCCGGGATGCGGTAAAGGATGCGCGTGGGCAGCGCGATACGCTCCGCGAAGCAGCCGTGACGGCGATAGCTGCCGGGCGACACGCCGAGCACCTTGCGGTTCGGGCACAGATTCACAAAGCCGGACTGGCATTCATCGCACTCGCCGCAGTATTCGGTGGAGTCAAAGGTCACACGCTCGCCGAGCTTCCAATCCGTCACGCCTTCGCCGAGCGCGATGATTTCACCAGCGGCCTCGTGTCCCATCACGATCGGCATCTGGCGGCGGCCACTGCGCCCGTCCATGCCGTGAATGTCACTGCCGCAGATGCCACAGGCCTTCACCTGGATCAGCACCTCGCCGGCGGCGGGCGTGGGTTCGGGGAACTCGGTGTCAAAGTTGAACTCGCAGGGGGCGGTGAGGACGAGGGCTTTCATGGATGCGGTAAGTCGCCAGCATGGAGCATCGAAGGTGCTGAGAGGCAACGAACTTTCACGCGCTTGCAGGGCCGCATCTGTTGTGTAGCTCTCGCACATGGCCTTTCCGACGACCCGCTGGACCCTGCTCGCGCAAGCGACGCTGAATGGCGATGAGGCGGGGCGTGATGCGCTGGCGGCGCTGTGTGAGCGCTACCGGCGGCCGGTGGTGATGTTTCTGGCTTCGCACGGCTATTCCGTGCATCAGACAGAGGATCTGACGCAGGAGTTTTTTCTCCGCTGGCTCAAATCACGTGCGTGGAAGCGCGCGGACCGGTTGAGAGGAAAATTCCGTAATTTCATGCTGGGCGCGGTGAGGCACCTGCTGGCGCATGTGGCGGAAAGGCAATCGGCGCTGAAACGCGGTGGCGGGAGCGCTGATGTGAGCCTGGATGATGAGGATTTCGATGTGGAACTGCCCGCACCCGACAGGATAGCGGTGCATGCTTTCGACCGCGCCTGGGCACTGGCCTTGATCGCGAACACGATCGCGATGCTGCGCTCCGAGCATGCGGCGCGGGGGAGGGTGGCGGAGTTTGAGGTGCTGCGCCAGTTTCTGCCTGGCAGCGAGATGCCGCCCTCGCTGGAGGTGGCGGCGGAGCGCACGGGCTTGAATCTCGCCGCGTGCAAATCCGCGCTGCACCGGCTGAGGGAGCGATTCCGCGAGTTGTTGCGGGCGGAGGTGGCGCGCACGGTGTCGGCACCGCATGAGATCGAGGAGGAGCTGCAGTATTTGCGTTCACTGCTGCTGGAACTGCCTCCTGCGCGAATCCTGGAGGGGAAAAACGGGAAGGAAGAGTGATTTCACATGCCTGATGAACCCGCTCCCGCTTTTTGTCCCTCCTGCGGCTCCGTGCTCGATGCGGCGGGGACGGAGGGCGGCTGCGCGGTCTGCCTGCTGGGGGATGCCATGGCTCCCGCGGGCGGTCGAGGTGCGCTGGGCGGCATCGGTGGCTATGATTTGATCGAGATCATCGCTCGAGGCGGGATGGGCATCGTTTACCGGGCGCGGCAGCGTGATCCGGAGCGGGAGGTGGCACTGAAGGCGCTGCCGGGGGCGGAGCTGCTGAGCGCGGAGGCGCGGCAACGGTTCAAAATCGAAGCAGAGGCGATGGCACGGCTGGAGCATCCGGCGATCCTGCCGATCTATGAGCTGGGTGAGGAGGATGGGACGCCGTTTTTCACAATGAAGCTGGCGCGTGGCGGCTCGCTGGCGGCGCGGCTGGAATCGTTTCGCGGGAAATGGCGTGAGATCGCGGAGCTGATCGCGCTGATCGCGGAGGCGGCGCATTTTGCGCATGAGCGCGGTGTGCTGCACCGGGATTTGAAGCCGGGGAACATCCTCTTTGATGAAAACGGGCAGATCCTGGTGAGCGATTTCGGCCTGGCGAAGCTTGTCGGTGCTCCGAGCGATCTGACGCGCACGATCGCGCTGATGGGCACGCCGAACTATATGGCGCCGGAGCTGACGCGTGGTGGTAAAGGGGCGGCGACGACAGCCTGTGATGTGTGGAGCCTCGGCGTGATGCTCTACGAACTGCTGGCGGGGCATGCGCCCTTCCGCGGGGATAATCTGGCGACGGTGCTGCGCCAGCTCAACGAGTCGGCGACGCCTTCACTACCGCGTGAGGTGCCGCGTGATCTGGCCGTGATCACGCACAAGGCGCTGCAAAAGGTGCCGGCGCAGCGCTACGGCAGCGCGGAGGCGCTGGCGGCGGATCTGCGCCGCTGGCTGCGCGGGGATGCCATTGAGGCGCGGCCAGTGCCGCTGGTGGAGCATGCCGTGCTGTGGGCGCGGCGGCGGCCGGCGCTGGCGGGCATGGCGGCAGCGCTGGTGCTGGTGCTGGTGGCGGCCTCCGTGCTGCTGCTGCGGGCGAACCGGCAGATGGCGGCCTCTCTTCACGCCGAGACGTCCGCTTTGAACATGGCTGAGGAAAGATTGCGCGATGCCTTGGTGGCGGAGGCGCGGGCGCTGCTGCGCAGCCATGAGCTCCCCGCGCGGGAGGAGACGCTGGCCGTCGTCCGCGAACTGGCCGCCGCCGGCCACCGCGGCATGGAGACCCGCACCCTGGCCGCGCGTGCGCTGGCGACACCCGGCATCGGCGCGGGTCGGAAGCTGCAGACCGGTTTTGCCAAGGGCAGCAGCAGCATGAGCGTGGCGCCGGATCTCAGCGGCTATGTGTCCGGGGGTGGCAGCACTGGCACGCATTTCACCATCCATGCGCTGTCCGGCGGAGGGGAGTCGAGACGGATCGGCACTCCGGCGGTGCCGAATAATTTCCTGCACAGCGGGGACGGGCGCTGGCTGGCGGTGCGTTTCCGGGATCACTCTGTGCAGGTGCATTCGCTGGCGCAGCCGGAGAAAATGGTCTTCCGCATCCCGCGCACGAGCATCCGCTGGGGGGTGGCGCTGGACTTTCAGCCTGATGGCGCGGGGTGGCTCTACGCGGATGGCACTACGGCACTGCGACGGCATGAAGCGGGTGCTTTGGACACCTCCGGTGACACGGTGGTCTTTACCGCACCGGCTGCGGTGATCGGGCTGGCCTTCTCGCCGGATGGCAAACGGGTTTGCGTGCAGTGGACAGGCGGCTGGGGCGTGGTGGAACTGGGCTCCGGGCGGCTGCTGTGGCAGCGCGTGGAGAGCTCCACCCTGGCCCGTCCGGTCTGGCATGGGTCCGGGGCGCTGGTGGGGAATGCGGTGGATGCGCCGTTTCGTTTTCTCCTGGTGGATGCGGCCACGGGTGTTGAGAAAGTAGCCTTTTATGGTTCCCAGGGGGCGATCAGCCATGCGGCACTGCACCCGGAGCAGCCGTTGCTTTTCACGCTGGGCTGGGATCGTCAGCTCGTGCTCTGGGACGCCTGGTCAGGTCAGACGCTGGGCCGTCTCCCGGCCATGGTGCGCGGCCTGGCGCTGAGCCGAGATGGCGGTCATCTGGTTTTTGCCCCTGAGTATCTCGGGGCAACGTTGTATGATCTCGCGTTGCCGCGTGTGTGGCGGCGCTGGGAGGCGCCGGTTATTGCCGATGCGGGCGGCATCGGGCTCGATGTCAGCCCGGATGGACGCTGGGTGGTGAGCAACTCGCCCGGTCTGGCACGTCTTTGGGAGGCTGCCACAGGCCGGCATCTGGCGGACGTGCCGATGACCGGCCCGCGCATGGATGGAATGAGCTTCTGGCTGGATGGCGGCGCACTGCTGCATGGCGTCAAGGGAAAGGACGGCCATCGCCAGACCGGGCACCGGCTGGACATGATGCCTCTGCTTGAGGAAAAAGGAGCCGTCATTGACCCGAAGGAGATCGCCGTGACCACCAGCGGCCCGCGTCAACGCATGTCCGACCGCCGCGGCATTGTCCTGCAAGGCACGGACAAAACAGGTGCCATCCTGGATGCCGGTGGACATGAGCGGGTGCGCTGGGGTGCCTGGGATGTGCATGATGCCTCCCCGGACGGCCAGTGGGTCGTGGGCGAAGGAGGCCGGGAGGGCGGCTATGTGGTGCGCCGCGCGGCCGATGGCGGGATCGTCCTGCGCTTTCCTGCCAGGCCCTGGGTGAAGATGGTTTTTTCCCCAGACAGCCGGCATCTCGTGACCGCGGGCAGCCAGGAGGTGATCGTGCATGAATGCGGCACCTGGCGGTTGGTGGCCCGTTGGCCGGTGAGCGTGGGTTTTCAGGGCATGGGCTGGGCCGAGTTCTCACCGGATGGCAGCTATCTCGCCACGACGCAGGCGGGGGGCACCCTGGCGCTGCATGAGACGGAAAGCTGGACACCGCTGGTCCACCTGCGCCCGCCGGGGCCGGCCTATATGCACAGCGGTGCCGTCCACTTCCAGTGGACGCCGGACAGCCGGCGTCTGCTCACCCTGACCCACGGCCACCGCGTCTCCGAATGGGACATCACCGCGCTGCGGGAGGAGCTGGAAAAGCTGGGGCTGGGGTGGTGATTTCAGTTCGGTGGAAAAGCCGCTCAGGCGGCGGGTTCAGCATTTTTTCACGATTCAGGAATCCTTTTCCCACCCGCCCGGAAGGAAGGGAGTGATGAAAAAACATCCTTCACTCCGCCCATTCAAACATTCCCTCTCCGCCGTCTCCCTCGGGCTGCTGCTCCTCAGCGCTCACGCCCCCGCCGCCGATCAAACGGCCACCTGGAACGGCACCATCGGTAACTGGACCGATGTGACCCGCTGGAGCACGAACCCTCTGTTTCCGAACAATGGCAACGGCGGCTTCACCTTCGATGCGGTGCAGAACGCAGGAACAGTCACGGTGAACCAGAACATCACGATCGAGAAGCTGACCATGAGCGGCGGCACAAATGCGGCGGAGGGCTTTACGCTGACGGCGAATGACTTGTTCACCTGGACGGGCGGCGAGCTGAGGAACGCCGGGGTGACGCAGGCGGATGGCGGCGTGTCCTTCAGCGGCGCGGGTAACATGGTTTTGTTCAATGGACACAGTCTGAGGCTGGGAGATGACTCGTCGTGGAGCTCCGGCACGCTGCAGTTTCATGCGGGGGCCGCGATCACCAACGAGAGCGGGAACACCTTCACCAACAGCTTTGATGGAAACCTGGCGATCACGCTCAGCGGCACCGGGGGGCTGAACAACGAGGGCACCTTCACCAAGAGCGGCGGCACGGGGGTGACGAATTTTGGCGGCGGCGTGTTCCTCAACAACACGGGCACGGTGAATGTGAACAGCGGCACGTTGCAGCTCACCGGCGGCGGTACCAGCACCGGCACCTGGAATGTGGCGGGGGGCAGCATGCTGAACTTTGCCAATTCGCACACGCTGAACGCGGGCACATCGGTGGGCGGGCTGGGCATCGTGCGGTTCAGCGCGGGGACGACGAATTTCAACGCGGGGAGCTACGCGGTGGCCGGGACGACGCAAATCAATGGCGGCACGGCCAATTTCAACGCGGCGGCATCCACCCAACTCCTGGAGTTTTCCAGCGGGACGCTCGGCGGCACGGGAACGGTGACGGTGAACGGCCTGACGACCTTCACCGGCGGCACGATGACCGGCGCGGGCATCACACAGGCGAATGGAGGGGTGTCCTTCAGCGGCACGGGGAACATGGACATCAGCACCTCAAGGACGCTGAGCTTGGGCGCGGCCTCCACCTGGTCATCCGGCACCATTCGCGTCGGCCTCTCCGGGGTGCTGGACATCCCCTCGGGTGTGACGCTGACGAACAGCTTTGACGGCACGCTGACCAACAATCTCGGAGGCGTGGCAACCATCAACAATGCGGGCAGCTTCACCAAGAGCGCGGGCGCTGGCACGACCAGCATCGGCGCGGCGGGAGTGGGCTCCTTCAACAACAGCGGCACGGTGAACGTGAACAGCGGCACGCTGAGCTTTGGCTTTGGTGGAACGCATACCGGCACCTTCAACGTGGGCGCGGGCAACACGCTGCGCCTCGCGGGCGGAACCCATGTGCTGAACACCGGGGCGGACTACAACGGGGCGGGCACGATCGAGATCGCCGGTGCCACCGTCACGGCCAACGCCCCGGCGACGATGGACCCTACGGTCACTTTCTCCAGCGGCACGATCAACGGCACCGCTACGCTGACGACCGCGGGGCATCTAACCTTCACCGGCGGCACGATGAGCGACGCGGGCGTGACGCAGGCCAATGGCGGCGTGACCTTCAGCGGCGCGGGGAACAAGATCCTGTTCAGTGGCCGCAGCCTGAGGCTGGGGGATGACTCGACCTGGAGTGGAGGCGCGCTGCAATTTCACGCGGGGGCGGCGATCACCAACGAGAGCGGGAATACCTTCACCAACACCTTCGATGGAAACCTTTCGATCACGCTCAGCGGCACCGGGGGGCTGAACAACGAGGGCACCTTCACCAAGAGCGGCGGCACGGGGGTGACGAATTTTGGCGGCGGCGTGTTCCTCAACAACACGGGCACGGTCAATGCCAGCAGCGGCACGATCACCTTGCAGGGCGGCGTCACCCAGCACAGCGGCACGACGCTGACCGCCGGCATTTGGAACGTGACCAACGGCGCGTCCATCAACATCACCACTGGAAGTGACATCACGACCATCGGCAGCGGTGCGAGCGTGTCGCTCGATGGCGCAGGATCCTCCTTCGCCAAAGTCACCACCGCGCTGAACAACAACCAGGGCAGCTTCACCCTCAAAAACAACCGCGACCTCACCACCGCAGGCACCTACACCAACAGCGGCACCACCCGCGTGGAGGACAGCGCTACCGTCATGACCATCGGCACGGGCGGCAGCGCGGCCTACACTCAGACCGGCGGCGTCACCGCGCTGGTAAATGGCGCTTTCATCGACCCGAGCGTCTTCAACCTCAATGGCGGCACGCTGCAAGGCACCGGCACCATCCAAAGCAACGTCATCGCCGGACCCGGGAGCAATACCATCGCGCCGGGCATGTCTCCCGGCACGCTCACCATCAATGGCAATCTCACCCTCAGCAGCGGCAGCACGCTCGCCATGGAACTCGGCGGCCTTACCCAGGGCAGCCTCTACGACTACCTCGATGTCAACGGCGTGCTCACCCTCGCCGGCATGCTTGATCTCGATTTCATCAACGACTTTGAAGTCAGCGCGGCCAGTGGCGGCCCCCTCACTCTCGCGACTGCGAACAGCGCCATCCTCGGCAGCTTTTCCAACGTGGCCAGCGGCAGCTATCTCCTGACGAACTTCCCCATCTCCCTCCAGGTCTGGTATGGCGCAGGCAGCCCCTTCGGTGCCAATAATCTCGTCGTCGTCGTTCCCGAGCCCTCCCGCGCCCTGCTCATGATGCTGGGTGGCCTGGCGATGCTGCAACGCCGCCGCCGTCCTGCTCATGACTTTTCGTGATCCTCAGCCCTGTCATTCGGGTCAATGAGGCCATCTCAGAAAACCACTCACGCCCCCAGCTTCCGATACAGCCTCTCAAGCGCCTCGGGGCTGCGGCAGGCGATCATCGCCTGGGCGAGGATGCTGGCCACGTCGAGGCGGGAGATCTTCACGCCTTGGAGTAGCTGCTCCCATGAGGCGTTGCGCATTTTCGCCACGGTTTGAATGCCCAGCAGCAGGGGCAAGGCGGTGGCGTAGCGCAGTTTGCCGTGGGAAACGTGCTGCACATAGCGCAGGCCGCCTTCGAGATGCTCGATGCAGGTTTGCAGCCAGCGCCGCCATTCGGCCTGGAGCTGCTCCGGCTCGCACGGCAGGTAGCAGCGGCCATCGCGGGTGTCCTCGCCGATGTCGCGGAGGATGTTGATGAGCTGGAGGCCCTTGCCCATGCGAGCTCCCCAAGCCTGCATCTGCTCTGTCGTGACCGCCGGATCGAGCGAGGATGGCAGCTCGCTGGCGCAAAGCTGGGTCCAAAACTCGCCCACACAGCCGGCGACGAGCCAGGTGTATTCATCCAGCTCCGTGTCATTCGCCAGGCGACGCAGTTTCCCATCGGAAGGAAAGCGGCGGATGTCGAGCATCTGGCCGTCGATGATGTGCTCCAGCACGCTCTGGATCGCCGCGAGAGGTCGCGGAGCCATCGTGCGCAGCCAGGCGATGCCATCGGCGAATTTTTCCATCAGCCGCCGCTCCGCGTCATCGCTCTGCTTGGGGCAAAACTGCTCCCGCAGGACCGTCGCGAGGTTTTCACCAGTTCCGCCATCTCTGACCAAAGTCCGATACTGCTCCAGGCAATCCAACCGCACCGCCTCGCTCACGCTGGCCGTGTCTGCGATGGTATCCGCCGTCCTCGCCAGCAGGTAGGCGAGTGAAATGGGCTCCCGCAGCTCCTTCGGCAGGGCCTTCAGCGTGAGATAAAACGACCGCGACACCGCCGCCAGCAACTGGCCGCCAAGCTCGCGTTCATGATGGGTTTCGTCGGACATTTTCTGTGGGCAGTCGCCAGTGGTC
>JBKCXA010000871.1:0-2911 GCA_046316935.1 Prosthecobacter sp. | reverse complement strand
CGTCTGGCAAATCCAAGGACCATTGGCCTGTGAACGAGTCCGCCGGGAACACCACGGCGGTTGAAAACAGCAGGCAGAGGATGGCTTTCATACGTGGGGATCACCACGAGCTGAGGTCGTCGTGGAGCTGGTCCATTTCTCGGGAGAAGACCGCCCGCTCGGGCATGTCTGGCTCGCCGTAGGGGACGATCTCGACGACGTTCTTGCGCAGCGCGGTGATGCCGCTGCCGCCGTCCGCCTTTTGAATGCACTTCCAGGCGCAGTCGGCAAAGCGGGCCGCGAGGATGCAATCCTGCGGCGTGGTGTGACCACCACGCTGGAGATGGCCGAGCACCGAGGGACGCACCTCGAGGTCCGGGAAGGGAGCACCCGCACGCTGAAAATACTGCTGGAAGGCATCCATGAGCACATAGGCGCGGTTGCGCTTCTGCGGCGGGTCAAACTGCACGCCCTCGGCCACCAGCACGATGGCATGGCCGCGACCGCGAGTCATCGCGCCCTCGATCTTCGCGGCGAGCTTTTCCATTGCCGCGCCGGTCAGGGCTCCGGGCTCAGGCGTGATGATCATCTCCGCGCCGGAGGCCAGGCCGGCCATGCGGGCGAGGTCACCGCTCTCGCGGCCCATCGTTTCCAGCACCATCACGCGGCGATGACTGCGGGCAGTATCAATGAAATGATCCACCGCCCACACCAGCGTGTTCACCGCGGTGTCCACGCCGAGCGCCATGTCCGTGAATTGAAGGTCGTTATCAATGGTGGCCGGGATGCCGATGATGCGCAGATCACTTTCATCGGCCAGCAAGCGGGCACCCGTGAGCGAGCCATCACCACCCACGACCACGAGGGCGCGGACGTTGAGCTGCTTGAGCAGGCGGATCACCTTGGCACGCACCTCCTTGTCATGAAATTCCAGGCAGCGGGCGGAGCCGAGGATGGTGCCGCCCTTGCCCATGATGCCGCTGACGCTCGCATGATCCATCTGGATGAGATCGAGCTGGTCATTGATGAGACCGGCGCGGCCTGGATGGCTGGCAATGGTGTTTTTCAGCCGGACCAGCGCCTCGGCATCGCCATTGACGGCACGGGCGGTGCGGACGAGGCCGCGGTAACCGTCGCGCACGCCGAGCACGGCGATTTTCTCACGATTGAGGCCGAGCCGGACGACGGCGCGGAGAAAGGCGTTCATGCCGGGGGCATCACCGCCGCTAAAAAGCACGGCGACAGCTTGTTCGGGATAGGGTGCGGACATTGGGGAAAGGTTGGGGGCCTCCGCCTTAGCGTGGCAGGACTCCCGCGCAAGCGACGGCTGAGTGTTCACCTGTCTCAACCGCCTTTCCGCCGCTCCCGCCACCACCAAGCGATGAAGTGACCGAGCCCGCTGAACTTGAATCGCGGATCGACCCAACGCTCGATCACATAAAACGCGAAGTAGTAGGCACGGCAGAAACCCCATACGCACAGCACCAGCAGCCCCGCCGTGCGCCAGCTCCCGTTTTCCACGAGGAGAATGCCCGCCGAAAGCACGCCGATGAGGAGAAACAGCCAAGCCTTGAGCCACATGGCTTTGGTGGAGTGGAGGTCGCGCATCATATCGTCTTACTGAAGAATCGAAGCCAGATTTCGCGCCCCATGCAGGACTCGCACGACTTCGACCGCACCATCACGCACGCGGTAGAAGATCAGGTAATTCGGAAACTGCGTGACCACCCAAAGGCGCAAATGGCGGAGCCGAGGTTTGAGCTGGCCCAGCTCCGGCTGGCTTGAAAGGAGTGAAATGTCTTCCTCAAATGCTTGGATGACACGTCCCGCCGCCTCGGTGTTGTCCATGGCGATGTGGTCATGAATATCCTCCATGTCCTGGAGTGCCTCGGGGGAGATGATCGCCTCCGGCATGGCTCAACGGGTCCGGTGACGCAGGGCAGTGAAGGCGGCGGAGGCGGCGATGCCTTTGCCCGCATCCAGAGAAGCGATGCCTGCATCGAGTCTATCCAGCAGATCAGCCTCACTCGCCGGCGTGACCGCTGCTTTGAGCTTTTTCTGCCGGGCCAGCAGTTCGAGGCCTTCCTCGATGGCGGCGTCGATGCTCGCAAACATGCCTTCGCTGACGCCACGCGTCACAAACGCATTCAAAGCGGGGCTGAGGCTGATGTTCATGGTCTCAAATTGTCCGCCATGATTCGTCTTCGCAAGTCAGAGTTACTTCCTCTCCAGCCTCACATAATCCAGGCCGACCATGTTCGACGGCACCGCATCCGGATTCGGCGCAGCGAGCGTGAAGGTGAGATTGTGCTCACCAGCGCTCAATTCATGCGTGCCCCACTCCTTTTCGCCGGTGTGGATGACCTTCGGTGAGTTGTAGCCATCGAAGGAGGACGTTACCGGCTTCCCATCGAGAGCGATGCTGACCACGCCGTAGTCTCGAGCCATCGTGAGGGCGCCGTAGAGCGTGTACTTGCCCGCTTCCTTCACGGGAATCGCCAGCGTGAGCTTTTGATCCGGCTTGCCGCCCGTCCACCAAAGCTGCGCCGCACCGCTCCACTCCCCACCAAAGCCGCCCATGCCTTGCCGACCAGTTTTGCCGCCGGTGATTTCGAGCACCTTCATCGTTTCGCCTTCGAGCGCTCCGGGTACTGTAGTCCCGGCTTTAGCCGGTCTTCCTGAGCCGCCTGAAGGCGGGACTACAGAACCGGTCTGCAAATACTTCACCAAATCCACCACCATCTCCGGCTGCAAGGCATCAAACAGCCCCTCGGGCATCGTGCTGAGCTTCGAGACCTCCCGCTTGGCGATGTCCGCCTGCGGCAGCGTGAACTCGACACCGCCCATCATGGCGATCTTCACGGCGGCGGGGTTTTCGTCTTTGATGACGCCGCTCATCACGCGGCCGTCCTTCATGGTGAAGAGGTTGAGC
>JBKCXA010000870.1:0-10013 GCA_046316935.1 Prosthecobacter sp. | reverse complement strand
CCGTGATTTGCGCCTCACGGACAATACCGCGCTGCATCACGCCACCCAGGCCGCGGAGCAGGTCGTGCCAGTGTATGTGCTGAGCGATTGGAAAAACAGCCACGGCTGGACCGGGCCGAACCGCCAGCAGTTCCTCTGCGGGAACCTCGAATCGCTCGCGAAGAACCTCGAAACCCTCGGCAGCCGCCTCATCGTGCGTTGCGGCAAGGCGGACGCCGAGCTGGAGCGCCTCGTGCGCGAGACGCAGGCCAGCGCGATCTATTTCAACCGCGACTACGATCCCTTCGGCCGCGAGATGGAGAAGAAAATCGCCGCCCTTTGCTCACGCCTCGGCATCGAGTGCCATGGCTTTGACGACAGCGTCATGCATGCGCCCGAAACCGTGCTCACCGGCTCGGCGATGCCTTACCGGGTTTACACGCCCTATTCGAAGAACTGGCTTAGCCTCGAAAAAGCCGCTCCCCTGCCCCGCGTGGCCTCGTTGGGCCCGAAAGCCGCCGAAAGCATCACCAGCCTGCCGCTGCCCACGCTCGCCCACTGGAAGCTGCCCGAGCCCACCGCGCAGATTCTGCCCTCCGGCGAACGGGCGGCCCGTGATCGCATGAAGCGCTTCATCGAGACCGGCATCTTGAAAGGCTACTCCGCCAATCGAAACACGCCCAGCGGCCAAACCACCTCGATGCTCAGCCAGGACCTGCGCTACGGCCTCATCGGCATCCGCGATCTGTATGCCCGCTGCGCCGCCATCGAAAAGGGCAGCACCTACATCAAGGAGCTCGCCTGGCGTGAGTTCTACTTCGCCATCCTGTGGTTCTACCCGGAGGTCTTCGAGCATGAGTTCAATCCCGACTGGCGCGGCCTCCCCTGGCCGGGCACCGACGCTGATTTCCAGCGCTGGGCCACCGGCACCACCGGCTTTCCCATTGTCGATGCCGGCATGCGCCAGCTTTTGCAGACCGGCCTCATGCACAACCGCCTGCGCATGATCACCGCCATGTTCCTCACCAAGGACCTGCACTGCGACTGGCGGCTCGGCGAGGCCTTCTTCATGCAGCAGCTCGTCGATGGCGAAAACGCCAGCAATAACGGTGGCTGGCAATGGTCCGCCGGCACGGGAGCCGATGCCGCGCCCTACTTCCGCATCCAGAATCCCTGGCTGCAAAGCGCCCGCTTCGATCCCGAGGGCACCTTCATCAAAAAATGGGTCCCCGAACTCAAGGACGTGCCCGCCCCGCTCCTCCACGAGCCGCCGAAACCCGGCCTCCGCCTCGCCAAAGGCTACCCCCTCCCCATGGTCGATCACCACACCGAGCGTGACCGCTGCCTCGCCATCTTCGCGAAGCATAAAGAGGAGCGAAGCTGAACCCGCATTCGCGACGGAACCACGGGAAGGCAATCGGTGACCAGGTGAAACTTCCATGTTCTGCCTGCGTTCCCTGAGGCCCCAACCATGATCCGTTTCTTCGCCGCGCTTTTCCTAGCCACGACCGCCGCCTTTGCCGCCGACCGGCCCAACATCCTCTGGCTCACCAGCGAGGACAATGGTCCGAACTACGGCTGCTTTGGTGACAAATACGCCGTCACGCCGAACATCGACGCCCTCGCCGCCCGAGGCATCCGTTTCAAGCGTGCCTGGTCAAACGCCCCAGTATGCGCTCCAGCCCGCACCTGCCTCATCAGCGGTCGCTGGGCTCCGGCGGATGGCGCGGAGCACATGCGCAGCCTCGTGCCAATGCCTGCCAGCCACAAAATGTATGCGCAGATCCTCCGTGAGGCCGGCTACTACTGCACGAACAACAGCAAGGAAGACTACAATCTCGACCGCGCCGAGGTAAACGGCAAAGACGCCGTGTGGGACGAGAGCAGCGGCAAGGCGCATTACAAAAACCGCGCCGCCAGCCAGCCCTTCTTTGCCATCTTCAACGATCAAATCACGCACGAGAGCCAGATCCGCCGTCGCCCGCACACGCTCATCCACGATCCCGCAAAGGCTCCCCTGCCCCCCTTCCATCCTGACACGCCCGAGGTCCGCCACGATTGGGCGCAGTATTATGACAACATCACCACGATGGACACCGGCGTGGGCAAAAAGCTTGCCGAGCTCGAAGCCGCCGGTCTCGCCGATGACACCATCATCATGCTGTATGGCGACCACGGCGCGGGCATGCCGCGTTTCAAGCGCTGGCCTTACAACACCGGCCTCCAAGTTGGCCTCATCATGTATTTCCCCGAGAAATGGAAGCACCTCGCTCCGAAAAATTATGCCCCCGGAGCCGCCAGCGAGGAACTCGTGCAGTTCATCGACCTCGCGCCCACGTTGCTCAGCATCGCCGGCGTCAAACCGCCCGCCTTCATGCAGGGCCGGGCCATCTGCGGCAGCCATCCCGCCACCACGCCGAACAATTTCATCCACGGCTTCCGCGGCCGCATGGATGAGCGCTACGACTGCGTGCGCAGCACCACGGACGGCCGTTACGTCTATGTGCGCCAGCTCATGCCCCACCTGCCCTACGGCCAGTATTTGAACTACATGTTCCAGCAGGCCACCACCCGCGTGTGGAGTGATCTGTTCACCGCCGGAAAGGTCGATGAGCTGCAAAGCCGCTTCTGGAAGCCCAAACCCGCCGAGGAGCTCTACGACCTGCAAAGCGATCCGTGGGAGACAAAGAACCTCGTCGATTCCCCCGCGCATGCCGGCGACCTTGAACGCCTCCGCGCCGCGCAGGATGCCTGGCTGCTCGAGACGCGTGACCTTGGCCTCATCCCCGAGGCCGAGCGACTCGCTGTCGCAAAGGGCGGTGCTCTGGCTGATGCCTTCAAAGACTGGCCTTTCCATCAGATCCTCGATGCCGCGAAGCTCGCCTCGAATCGTGCCGAGGGCGTGGAAAAGCTCGCTCCCTTGCTCATGCATGAAAACGCCGCTGTGCGCTACTGGGGTGCCATGGGGCACCTCATTCGCGGCTCCACCGATGCCGCCGCCTTGAAGCCGATGCTCCAGGATTCGAGCGCCAGCGTCCGCATCGCCGCGGCTGAGGCTCTGGGCGATATCGACACCCTGCTCGCCAGCGCCAATGTGGATCAAAAGCCCTACATGGAGGCTCTCGAAGCCCTCAACGCTCTCGATCGGCTCAAGTCCCGCCTCGGTCCGAAAAAGGACATCGTGCTCGCCCTGCCGGACAAAGCCCCGAAAGCGGTCGAAAAGCGCCTCAAGGAATACGTCGCCCGGCTGATGGAGCACATTCGCGATTAGTCTTCCCTGCCCGCTGTTGGATAGAATGGGCATGTTGCGGCGCTTTGAAGGAGCGACCATGAAATCCATCCTCTTTGCTCTTTTCGCCGCTGGTGCAGTTTTTGCCCAAAACGACCTCAAACCGCTCCGTGCAGGCATTGTGGGGCTCGATACCTCACATGTCCCGGCCTTCACGAAGCTCTTCAACAAGGGCGAGACATCGGGCGAACTCGCAGGCATCAAAGTGACCACGGGCTACACCGGCGGCACAGGCATGCCGGCCAGCAAGGACCGCAAAGAGAAGTTCACCCAGCAGCTTCGCGACATGGGCGTGGAGATCGTGCCCACCATTCCGGAATTGCTCGCGAAGGTCGATGTGGTGCTGCTGGAGAGCGTGGATGGCCGCATCCATCTGCAAGAAGCGCGGGAGATCTTCAAAGCGGGCAAGCCGGTCTTCATCGACAAACCGGTCGCTGGCACGCTGGCGGAGGCCATCGCGATCTTTGAACTCGCGAAGAAGAGCAACGTGAAGGTCTGGTCGAGCTCATCCTCGCGCTTCGGAGCCGATTTGATCGCCATGAAGACGAATCCCGAGATCGGTGACATCCTCAGCGTGACGACGTGGGGCCCGTGCTCGTATCAGGACGGCACGCCGGACCTCTTTTTCTATGCCATCCACGGCATCGAGTCGCTCTTCGCGCTCATGGGCACCGGCTGCGAGACCGTTTCACGCACCAAAGGCCCCGTGACCGATCAAGTCACCGGCGTGTGGAAAGACGGACGCGTCGGCACCTATCGCGGCATCGTGAAAGGCAAGTCGGAGTTCGGTGCGCTTGTCTTCGGCAGCGCCGGTGTGCGTCAAGGAGCCAAAACCATCAGCTACGAGGCCCTGTGTCGGCAGATCGGCACCTTCTTCCGCACCGGCACCCCACCCGTGAGCGAAGCCGAGACGATCGAAATCTTCACCTTCATGGAAGCTGCCGACGAAAGCCTCCGCCAGGGTGGCAAGCCGGTCGCGCTGGCTGATGTGCTCGCCAAGGCGAAGGAAGAGGCGGCGAAGCTGACAAAGTAGTCTTGGGCTTTACCGGTGATCACGTCGACAGCAGTTCCACCAAGCTCACTCACGGAACAACTCATCAGCCAGCACCGAGTTGGCCACCAACTCTTTGGCATACGCATTGTCCACGATGCCGAAGGTGGTGACCATGGTGAGGAAAATGTTTTTCCGGGTTCCTGAGATGCGGCGGAAGGTGTCGCGCTTTTGGCGGAGTTCGGCGGCATACGATTTGTCGATGGTGAACTGGCCCTCGGAGAATTTCATTTCACACAGGCTGATCGTGTCGTCGGCACGGTCGATGAGAAGGTCGATCTGGGCACCTGGAGCAGCTTCAGAGCCTGTGTGCCGCCACGGTGCCTCCGAGGTCTGCACGCCGCCAATGCCGAGTGCAGCTTTGATTCGCGATGCATGCTTTAGGCAGGCTGTTTCGAAGGCGTAGCCCGACCACGCACGCCATCGGGGTGTTCCTCGTTGCTTGAGCCAATGCCCATCGTCCGCCGACTTCCTGCCGAGTGGAACGATCCAGGCATGATGGAAGAGAGAGAACTCGTCCGCTAGCCGGATCAGCGCATCCTTTTCACGTTTTCCGAACGGAACGGTCATCCGGATGAAACCGGACTCCGCCAGTTCATCGAGCCGCCCGGTGGCCGTTCCACCCGAGGGCAATCCAGCAGCTGCGAGCAGTTCGGTTCTCGTGAGGCCGCCGGGCTTCTCCGCCAGGGCCTTCACGATGGCCAGATGCTCCTCTGGTTTGTCGAAGAGCGACGCGTAAAGGTTTTCGAACTCCGTCCTCAGCTCACCCTGTGGATGGAAACAGGTGCGGTCGATGATTTGGGCTGCCGACCACCCTGGTTCCGCCATCTTGAGGTAATGAGGCACGCCGCCCACTGCCATGAACAGCTCGATGACTTGGTAATCCGTGAGATCGACTCCACGCGAGCGCAGAAATGCTCGCGTCTCCCCCAGCGAGAAGGGCAGCAGGCGGATCTTGCGAGTCACGCGGTTGTGGAGACCACCTCTGGCCTCGACCAGGTTCTTCACCATCCACGAGGCTGCTGAGCCGCAGACCACCAGAAGCAGGTCGCGCCGTTTGGATGCCCAGCTATTCCAAAAATGCTCCAACGCGGGGCAGAACTTGGATCGGGCTGTATCCAGCCACGGAAGCTCATCCAAAAAGATCACATGCTTGCTGCCCGTGGCAGGAGCATCCAGGGACTCAATGTGGCGCACAAGCTGAGCGAATGCCTCCTGCCAGTTCGCCGGGGGCTGGAGTGTCTCGGCGAGCCCTTTGGCCTTCGCCAACGCGCCCGCGAAATTGACGAGCTGATCGCGCAGGGAGACGCCCTGCATGCCTGTCAGCTCAAAGCAGATCGCCGGGGCAACGAACTCGCGGATGAGAAACGTCTTTCCCACCCGCCGCCGACCGTAAACCGCGATAAACTCCGACTCATCGGAGGCCAGCGCTTTGCTGAACTTCTCCTGCTCGTCCTTCCTCCCGATCACGCGGGACGTCTTTGAGGCGCTGCTCATATTTAGCCAAAACGTGCCCCAGGATTCTAGTTTTGGCTAGATATAAATGTTTATAATCAGCCAAAACCTTCAATGCAGGCGTGGTTTTGGCTGATTTTAAGCCAACCGCACAAAGCCAGCCTGAGCCCTTCCCATGGCAGAAGGCCCATCAAAGCTCCGTATCCCTTCCACCATGCTCACACCTACACGCCGCCGCTTTTTTGAAGACTCGTTCATGGCCGCTGCGGCGGTCGCTCTGCCGAAAACTTTGCTCGGAGCCGATCCGGCACCGGTTTCAGCGAATGAGAAGATCACGGCCGCGATCATCGGCTGCGGAATTCGTGGCAAGGCGCATGCACGGGAGTTGGCGAGGCTCGCGGAGTGCGATGTGGCGTATGTTTGCGATCCCGATCTCGACCGTGCGAATGAAGTGGGTGCTTTGATGGTCGAACTGAAGCGGCCGATGCCGAAGAAGGTGCAGGACTTGCGGAAGGTGCTCGAAGACAAGAGCGTGGATGTCGTTTTCATCGCCACGCCGAACCACTGGCATGCGCTGGCCGCGATTTGGGCCATGCAGGCGGGCAAGGACGTGTATGTCGAGAAGCCCGTGAGCCAGAATGTCGAGGAAGGCCGCCGCATCGTGCAGGTGGCGAGGAAACTCGGCCGCATCGCGCAAACGGGCACGCAAAACCGCTCACGCGGCGCTTTGGCCGAGGCCGTAAAGTTCATGCGTGAGGGTAAGCTGGGCGAGGTGAAGCTGGCGAAGAGCATCATCTACAGCGGACGCGGCAGCATCGGCGGCCCGGCGGAATGTGTGATACCGCCGCGCTGCGATTACGACCTTTGGGCCGGCCCTGCGCCGATGACGAAACTCACGCGGCCCAAGTTTCACTATGACTGGCATTGGTTCTGGGACACCGGCAACGGCGAGATCGGCAACAACAACGTTCACTCGCTCGACATCTGCCGCTGGGGCCTCGGCGTGACCGGTTTAGGCCGCAGCGTGCTCAGCTACGGCGGTCGTCTCGGCTACACGGACGTCGCCGAGACACCGAACACGCAGGTCGGCGTCTTCGACTTTGGCGACAAGACCATCGTCTCCGAGACTCGTGGCCTCAAAACCGCGCCGTTTCATCCCACGATCAAATCCATGTGGTTCTTCTACGGCAGTGAGGGCATCATCGCCGACACGAGTCTCTTTGATCCGAAGGGCAATCTCATCCGCGCCTTCGAAGGAGGCAAATCGGAGAACCATTTCGCCAACTTCCTCCGCGCTGTGCGCAGTCGCAAGCACACCGACCTCACCGCCGACATCGAGGAAGGCCATCAAAGCACCGCGCTCTGTCACATCGCGAACATCTCGTATCGCCTCGGCGCCAAAACCTCCGTGAACGACATCTCAAAGCATCTCGGCGACATCAAAGCTCACGAAGACGTGCAGGACACCTTGGAGCGCACGAAACACTACCTCGCCGAAGCCGGAGTCGAACTCGACAAAACCCAACTCACCCTCGGCCAGCATCTTCGCGTGGATGGCGACAAGGAAAGCTTCCTCGACAACCCCGCCGCTAATGCGCTGCTCACCCGCAAGTATCGCGCTCCTTTCGTGGTGCCAAAGCTGAGTGAGGTCTGAAAGGTGCCGGGTGTGCTTTGATTGGCCTTCCTTGGGCTAGATTTGCGAAGGGCTATGAGGGCGGGGGGCTTGGGCGTTGTGGGGAATGACGCGCATTCATCCACCACACCTCACCAACATCATGAAATCGTTCCTCGCTCCTCTGATCGCCTGTCTGACGATGGCCACCACAGTGCTCGCCGCCTGGCCTATCAACGACATATGCCCCGTCGATGGCAAGGCAGCTCGTCCCATCTACCGTGTAAAGTCCGCCGATGGCTTCGTGGCCTTCTGCTGCATGGACTGCCTCACCTCCTACGAGAAATCGCCCGGCAAGTATCCGGTGACCAAGAAGGAGCAGCAGAAATAAGCCGTGGCAGGGCTCGTTTGCCTCAGGCATGCACAAGCTCGCCCCGCTCCTGTTTCTCGCCTTGTCCACTCTCGCCCCGGCCGCGGACGACCTCCTTGGCCAGGGCGAGTTTCGTTATCGGGTGGTGCCTGGCTGGGGGCGTGAGGCGCTGGCACAGGTGAATGTCAAAAACGGGCACGCCGTGGTGATCGATTCGAAGGGCCGGCTGCTATTTTTGACCGATGATGCTCGCAACAACGTGGTGATCCTCGATGCCGGAAGCGGTGCCCTGCTCGGCCACTGGACCGCACGCATGCCCGGTGCTCATGGCATGAGCCTCGTGCGGGAGAAGGACGGCTCCGAGGTGCTTTTCATCACCGACACCCAACTGCATCAAGTGCGGAAACTGACCCTCGATGGCCGGGAACTGGCTATTTTCCCCTGGCCCGCCGAGGCAAAGCTCCACGCCAAAGAGACCGAGTATCGCCCCTCGAAGACGGTTCACTACAAGGACGGGTCGTTCGCGGTCTTCGACGGCTACGGCAAGGATTACATCTTCCACTACGAGGCCGATGGCAGCCTGCGCCGTGTCTGGGGCGGCGACCTCGGCGAGGAAAGGGACCGGTTGAAGCACTGGGGACCTCACGGCGGGGCTTTTGATGATCGCGATGGCACGCCACGTGTTGTCATCGCGATGAGTGATCAGCAGGAAATCCGGCGCTTCAGCGTGGACGGGCACTTCATCGACCAGATGCCATTTCCTGGTGGCAATCCGCGTGACATCATCCCATTCGGCTCGTTCACCATCATCCCGCACCTCGGTGATCAATGGCCGAAGGTGAAGGACTCGCCCGGGTTTATCTCCATCGTCGATGCGCGATGGAAAATTGTTTCCAACATCGGCGCTCCGCCAGCCGAGTATCGAAACGGTGTGCTCCAGCCGATGCAGAGTGACAGGCGGACATTCATCCATCCGCATGGCGTCTGCGCCGATGCCGAAGGAAACCTGTTCGTCGCCCAATTTGCCTCGCCAGCGGCTCCACTGCTCAAGCTGAAGCGGGTGAGGTGATCAGCCACGCCGACGGAAACTCAGGAGGGCCAGCAATCCCATGAGCAACAGCAAGGCGCGTGAGGGTTCGGGCACGAAAGCGACAAGGAGATTGCCGGTGGTGTTGAGCTGGCTGGTGTCCCACATGAGCCCGCCGGGCAAGGTGGGAGCGGTGAGGGAGGCGATGGCAAGCTGGCGGTTGCCGCCGCTGATGCTGCCCCAGCTCCAGAGCGCCCACGAATCGCCCGCGGCCCAAGTGAGGAGAGAGTTGGGATTGCCGATGACGAGGTTGATATCCAGATCGATGAGGCGGTCGGTGCCGCTGACGACGAGTTGATCGGCCGAAAGCGTGGAGTTGAGCGTGCCGGTGCCTAGATTGCTGAAGAGATCAAAACGAGCCTCAAAGGCTCCGGTGGAGCTGAGCAGGCCGCCGAACTCAAAATCGCGTCCGATGGCATCGCCAGCGAGATTGCCCACGACGAGTTTTGATCCGGTTTGGAAGATCACATCGCCCGTGATGCGCCCGGTGCCGGCGAGCCGTGCACCGTTTTCGACGGTGACGGTGCCACTGCCGGTGGCGGAAGAGGTGGGTGAGGTGTTGGTGGCCAGCAAGGTGCCGTTGGAGATGGTGGTGCCGCCGGAGTAGGTGTTTGAATCGCCGCTGAGGGTGGTGTCACCGCTGCCGCTTTGCACGAGGGAGCCGCTGCCGGTGATGGCCTGGCCAAGGGTGATGGTGTTGCTGCGTTTGATCTCAAGCGTGCCGTCGTTGCTGATGGCTCCGCTGCCGGCCGTGCCATCGAGACCACCATTGCCGAGGCGTAGCGTGCCCCCGGTGATGGACGTGCCGCCGGTGTAGTTGTTCCCCTGGGTAAGGATGGTGGTGCCGCTGCCTGCCTGGGTCACGACTCCGCTGCCGGTGATGGCCTGGCTGAGCGTGACGGTGCCGCTGCGGTTGATCCTGAGCTCGCCGTTGTTGGTGATGGCTCCGCTACCGATCTGACCGCTGCTGCCGCCGCTGCCGATCTGCAAAGTGCCACCGGAGATGGTGGTGGTTCCACTGTAGGTGTTCGCACCGTCGAGGACCTGCGTGCCAGAGCCGGTCTTCACGAGGTTGATGTCACCCTGCGGGCCGCCATTTGTGCCAGCGATGACACCGCTGAAGGTGGACGAGGTGGCGGGCGAGACTTCGAAGGTGGAGGTGGTGGAGGG
>JBKCXA010000869.1:0-2505 GCA_046316935.1 Prosthecobacter sp. | reverse complement strand
GTATGAAAAAGCACGCCGCAACGGCATCGCCGGACGCGACATCATCTTCAACGGGCCGCACAAATCTCGCGAAGGCCTCGAACTCGCTGTCGCCGAGGGCGCGATGATACAGGTCGATAACTGGGACGAACTGCTGCTGCTCGACACTATCGCCAAGGAGCAAAATCGCAGCATCGACCTCGCCATCCGTTGCTGGCTCGATGCAGGCATCCAGCCGGTGTGGAGCAAGTTTGGCTTCGGCGTCGAGAACGGCGAAGCCTGGCGTGCCATCCGCCGCATCGCCGAGAGCAAAGGCCGCCTGCGTCTGCAAGGCCTACACACGCACATCGGCACCTACATCCTCGAACCGAACGCCTACAAGGTCGCCGCCGAAAAACTCGTCACACTCATGGAGCGCTGCCGCGAGTCGTATGGCTGGCAATTGCGCTACCTGAACCTCGGCGGCGGCTTTCCCTCGCTCAGCACGCTGCATTACTCGTATCAGAGCGCCGAGCAGTTCGTGCCGCCCATCGAGAAGTATGCCGAGGCCATCACCGGCGTGCTGAACTCGCTCCCACGCGACCGCCGCCCGCGTCTCTACCTCGAAAGCGGCCGCGCTCTCGTCGATGAGGCCGGTTATCTCATCACCAGCGTCGTCGCCGTAAAGCAAACCTCCGCCAGCGGCCCCATCACGCTCGCTGGCAAGGCCAACAAAGGCCCCGCCTACGTCCACGAGACACCCGGCACCGCCTATGTCGTCGATGCCGGCATCAACCTGCTCTACAGCGGCAACTGGTATCGCTTCAACGTGAAGCCCGCCAAAGCCCTCCGCGAGGCCGCCGCTCAACCCGTCAAGCTCTACGGCTGCCTCTGCATGAACATCGATGTCATCCGCGAGCAGGTCTCCCTGCCCGCCATGACCACCGGCGATCATCTCGTCATGCATCCCGTCGGTGCCTACAACATCACGCAGAGCATGCAGTTCATCACCTACCGTCCTGCGGTTGTGATGATCGGCCTCGACGGCCACGTCGATGTCATCCGCGAACGCGAGGACCTCGATTATGTGCAGAGGCTGGAACGCATTCCGGATCATCTGCTGGCCGCGCCGCGCATCTAAATCCTACTCCTCCTCTTACTCCTACTCTTCCTCCCCCGCCGAACGTCTCCAAGCTCCCGCTCAAGGGAGGAGGAGTAAGAGTAGGAGGAAGAGGAAGATGAAACCACACCACCACCATGAACCCACCATCATCCTCCCTCCCCATGATGGACATCCTCGAAGCCACGCCAGAAAGTGGCACAGGTTTTCAACCTGTGCGTTCCAGCGCTCTCGCGGCCCTCAAGACCTTCGCCCAAAGACAGGTTAAAAACCTGTCCCACTTTCTTTCGCCGCTTCTCGACGTTTCCCGCGCCGCCAGCTCCATCTTCCTCTGCGGAAGCTGGAAAACCGGTGCGCTGCTCTGTGCCTCGCTGCTGCTCGTGCCGCGCTACTTCCTCTTCGCGATGTCCGCCACGCTGCTCGGCGGCATCCTCGCCAAGTTCATGCACCTGCCCGCTACCATGAGAAAAGACGGCACGCTGCTCTACAACGTTCTCTTGAGCGCTCTCGCCGTCGCGTGGATCACTCGAAACACCACGCTGCCACCGGCGGCCATCTACGGCATGCTCGGCGTGGCCACGGTGTATTCGCTGCTGCTCTCCGCCGCGCTGTGGCACTGGTTTCCGCTCAAAGCGGGCCTGCCGCCGCTCAGCGTCGCGTTCGTCGTCGTCTTCGGCACGCTGCTGACCTTCTTCCCGCTCGCCGCAGCCGCATCGGCGGCGCTGCCGTATGCGCTTCCGGCCGATCCCGCGCTGCCCTTCGTCGTGAATGCCTTCCTGCGCAGCCTGGGCACCATCTTGTTCATGCCGAATGTGTGGGCCGGTGTCGCTGTGCTCGTCGCGTTGCTCGTGTGGTCACGCGTGGCCATCGTCAATGCCATCGCAGGTTACGCAGGCGGCATCCTCGTCGTGAAAATGCTCGAAGCCTGCGGCCTGCATTGGTTTGGATGGTTTGCGGGGCACAACTACCTGCTCGCCGGCATGGCGCTCGGTGCCGTTTATTTCGTGCCGAGCTGGAGCAGCCTCGCGCTGGCCTTCGGCGGCGGTGCGGTGGCCGCGTTGAACGTCGCCGCCGTGCAGCACTTCCTGCGTGGCTCCGGCTGGGAGTATCTGCCGCTGCCGTATCTGCTGACGATCTGGAGCTTCCTCTGCGCCATGCGCCTGCGGGAAAAATCCGGTTCGCTGCTGCCCACCGTCGGCTCCTTTGAAAATCCCGAGGCCGCCGCCGCGTCCATCGCGCTCGCCAATGCACGCTTCCCGCATCGCCACGAGACGCATGTGCTGCTCCCGACCTCACGCGAGGTCACCGTCACGCAAGGCTTCGACGACACGCTCAGCCATCGTGGCGATTGGAAACACGCGCTCGACTTTGAAGTCCACGACGCCGCTGGAAACGCCTGCCCGCCCGGCTGCGATGACGATCTCACC
>JBKCXA010000868.1:0-12814 GCA_046316935.1 Prosthecobacter sp. | reverse complement strand
CTTCTCGAAGAGGGCAAGGCGCTCACGGAGCTGTTTGGCTGATCTGCTCCACTCTGTTATGCACCGTATCATTCTCGCGTCATTCTTGACCGCCATCACCCTTCATGCCGAGGACTGGACTCAGTTTCGCGGAAACAATGGCAGTGGTATTTCATCCTCTAAGAGCCTCCCGATGGAGTTTTCTGCCCATAAAAACATCGCGTGGAAGGCGCGAATTGGTGACGGAGTGGGCTCGGCGATCATTCAGAACGGCATCGTCTATGCCAGCGGCATGGCGGGGGACTCGAAAGCGGCGATGCATGCCTTTGATGCCGCCACCGGCGCCGTGAAATGGCGCACGGAATTTGAAACGGGCACGCTTCCACGCATCACCCCGCCGAACAGCCACGCAGCGGCCACACCCGCGACGGATGGCGAGCATGTCTTCATCCACTTCAGCACCATCGGCTTGCTGGCGTTTGATTGCGCCACCGGAAAGGAAGCATGGCGCTACACCATGCCGCGTCCGGCTTACCTCATGGACTGGGGTGCGGCGTCCTCGCCCATCGTGCATGACGGCATGGTCATCTTTTGCCAAGATGATGACCTCGCGCCATTCCTCGTCGCCGTGGATGCCAAAACGGGCAAGGAAAGGTGGAAGACGCTGCGCAAAGACATGCTCGCGGGCTATGCCGTGCCCGTCATTTGCAAAGGCGACATCGTCGTGGCCGGCAGCGGCAAGATGAAAGGCTATGACGCTGCCACCGGCGCGGAGAAATGGACCTGCAACACGCTCCTGCGCACCATCATGGTCACGCCCGTCGTGCAGGACGACATCATCTACATCGCCGTGCAAAGCTACGGCGACAGCACCCGCACGCTCAAACATGCCCTGCTCGAATGGCTCGACACGAACCAGGACAAAATCCTCGCCCGCGACGAGACACCGAAGGAATTTCACGAGCGCTTCGACGCCTCCGACAAAAACAAAAACGGCCTCATTGATGCCGACGAGATCGACACCGCCTTCCAAAGCCCCGACAACATGGCCGCCGGCGGAAACATCATCCAGGCCATCCGTGGCGGCGGCAGCGGCGATGTGACGAAGACGCATCTGCTGTGGTCGATCGATCCCAAAACGCCCTCAAACATCTCCAGCCCGCTGTTTTACAACGGCCGCCTCTACCTCGTGAAAAGCGGCGGCATGTCGAGCTGCTACGACGCCAAGGACGGCAAGTCACTGTGGGATCGCAGCCGCCTCGGCAACTTCGGCGACTACTTTGCCTCCGCCGTCGCCGCCGATGGCAAAATCTATGTGGCGGGCAAAAACGGCTTCGTCGTCGTGCTCGAAGATGGCCCCGAATTGAAGGTGCTCGGCAAAAACGATCTCGGTGAAGAAATCATCGCCACGCCGAGCATCGCCGATGGTCGCTTGTATATGCGCACACGCGAAAATCTCTTCTGCATCGCTCAGGGCGGAACTGGCGCGGTTTTGGCAAAGACCACTGCGAATGTGAGCACGGCTGAGATCGCCTCGCGGCCTGTGAGCGGCTCGAGAGTGTGGAACGGCTACACGGGCGATGCTTTGGGCCAGGAGTCGTGGAGCGATGAGGAGCTCGAAAAGCGCCTGCGGCAGCTCAAGTCACTGAAATATGAGACCATCGTGTTTCCGCATGTCGTTTCGCCTTTTAAGCCCATCCGCGTCGATGGTGACACCGCCGGCCGAAAGGCCTTCGCGGGTGCCAAAACCTTCGAGAATGCCGACGTGGCGGCCATCACCGCCCGCTTTCGCGAGAAAGCTGAACTGATGGGTTTCGCGGTTGCCGAGGGTAATCCGCGGCAAAGCACCTTTTTGCCGCAGATGGAGTTCACCGATGAAAAATCCCTCAGCGACCTCATCACACCGATGTGCGGCGAAGGTGTCGCCGAGCGCATGTGGCTCGGCTTCCAAGAGATCGCCAAAGCGAATGCCTTGATTGAAAAACACGCCCCCACACTCGGCCAGCCCGTGCCCGACATGCTCACGCGCCATCTCGATTCCAAAGAGCCACTGCCCGAATGGGTCACGCAGCTCAAGACGCACTACCTCACCGCCATGAGCGAGTTTTACCGCGCCAACACACGCGCCCGCGAAGGCAGCCGCACGCTCACGCTTTACTACGCGAAGAAGCTCGAGTTCGCCTTCCACTTCGCGAGCTGCCTCGAAACCTCTACAAAGCCCACGAAACCCGCGCCGAGTCTCTCGATGCCGCCGTCGAGTCCCTCTACAACGCCCTCAACTCCCTCGCCGATGCCGCGAGGGACTCCAGTGATCGCGGAGCCATCGCCTTGCTCAACGAACACGGCTACCGGCCGCTGCTGAAGCTTCAGGCGAGGTGAGTATCTCGTCCCGGATTGACGTGTCATGGCGTTCCCGGTATCCTCAATGCACCATGCAGCCATCCCTTGAAGCCTCGCACGAAGATGACGCCAGCGGCGAAGCTTGGTTTCAGAAAGGCATGACCTTGCTGGAGGAGCGGAAACGTGAGCGTGAGTTCGAGGAGGCGCTGAAAAAGCGGATGGAGCACTCGGCGTTCCAGGAACCCTCCTTTCTACTTGGTGTGGTGATCGTGGCGGCGGCAGTTTGGTCGTGCTCGCTTTCAGAAGAGTTTATTTTCCGCTTCCTATTGTTTCCGCTGGCTGGGATGCAGTTCTTTGCCGCGCTGGAATCCGCTTCTCAAAAACGCATGAAGGCGATGCTGGAGTGGATCGAACATCAGAAGAGCAAGCAGACGCCGGAGAACTGAAGAGAGCGCGGCAGCGTTTTGGACTGCGGTGGGAAGCCTTGGCGCGGCACCGCTTTCGTATGCCGGACGGCGTTTGTCGGCCTTTGAGCCCTCTTCCGGCGCTCGACAGCGGTGTCGCCGATGCGAGGCTTCGCCCTCGCATCTCTGCCACCGCACTCCACGACGCTGTCGCGCTTTTCGAGAACGTCAGAACAGGCTCACGGGCACCTCGCCGAATTCTTGATGCAGGTCACTGAGGATGTGGAGACGCATGGGGTGGCTTTCAGACTTCGCTTTGTAGCAGCCATGCGGCGGCGCTGAGAATGGAGATGCCGGGCGGGGCGGCGGTGAAGGTCTCCGGGCGCAGGGTGATGACAGTGGCGCGGGTGTTTCGATGCTCTTTGCAGGCGCTTTCGAGGGCGCGAAGTTCACGGGTCTGCCCGCCGGGTTCTTCGGCCGCGATGGTTTGCTGGATTAGCATTCTGGGAGAGACGCATATTGGAAATACGTCTTTCTAAAAGAGATAAACTGGAGCTGTGGCAGAGTCGCGGGGCGCGGGGACTAGATTTTCCAATTGTGTGTCCAATCTAGGTTTGATAGCGTTCTCAAAGTAATTCAACCCGCTCCCTTTATGAAGCAGTCTCTCGCCTATTGTGTTTTCATTGCAACAGCACAGTTTGCCTTCGCTGATCCTGAAATGGACAGACTGAAAACAGCTTACGAGGCAGCCGTTGAACGCAGCGTTGCCCCAATTCGTTCAACGTATGAGAAAGAACTGCTGAAGTTGATGGAGAAGCACGCCAAAGCGGGCAATCTCAACGCTGCTCTTGAGGTGAAAACAGAGATCGAGCGTTTAACTGGTAAACCAGTCGCTGATGCTTCGTCATCCAAGACCTCCACAACGGCTGTATCCAAACCTCGCGTGCTTGAGCAATACTTCGTTGGTAAAACATGGCGGTCGCCGACTGGAACCAGCTTCACATTTAACGAAGACGGAACTGGGCAACGGGCTTTCGGGAATGACAAAACAGACTTTAAGTGGAAGCAACGCGGCAAAGATACAGTGGAAGCAGTCGGTCCGGGAACCGCAGGAGGCAGTGAGCGGAGTTGGTTTTTCCGTTTCGTCTCCCTCGATGAGGCCTACTACGGCAACAATAAGGACACCACTGATGCTAAGCTGACTTTAAAGCCTTGAGACGAGACTAAAGACAACACGCTGACTAAAGCTGTGGAGGTTGATTCTTTGGTCGAGACGTTCAGAACAAGTTCTTCACCTCCTCCGCGATGATCTCCAGGCCTTCCTGCACGATGTGCGGGGGCTGGGAGTAGGTGAGGCGGAGGCATTCGTTGGGGTGCTGCCAGGGCTGGTCGAGGCCGAAGGCGAAATAGTGGCCGGGGATGACGAGGACCTTTCTCAATTTGAGGCGGCGGTAGAGCTCGGCGGCGGGGATGGGCAGGCCTTTGAGCCAGAGCCAGAGGAAAAAGGCCCCTTCCTGCGCGTGCAGCGCCCAGGGGACCTTTTCGCCGAGGGCGGCGGTGAGAATGCCTTTGGCGTGGTCGCTGCGTTCGCGATAAAACGGGCGGATGGTGTCGCGGCCGAGTTTGATGAGCGTGTCATCGGCGAGCAGCGGGGTGAGGATGGCCTGGCCGAGGTTGCCGTTCGAGAGCGCGGTGATGGCGTTCATGTTCGACAAGGCCTTCACGATGGGCGCGTCGGCGACGACGATGGCATTGCGCACGCCGGGCAGGCCCACCTTGCTCATGCTGATGCTGAAGATCATGCCGGGCTGCCACTTCGGCTGGAAGCCGTTGTGGATGACGCCGGGGAAGGGATGGCCGTAGGCGTTGTCGATGATGAGCGGGATGTTTTGGGCGACGCAGAGGGCGTGCAGAGTTTGAAACTCGTTTTCGGTCAACACATTGCCCGTGGGATTCGTGGGGCAGCTCACGGCCATGGCGGCGATGCTTGGATCGAGGCGCAGGCGGTCGAAATCGACGTGGTATTTGATCTCGTGCGGGCCAGTCTCGGTGATTTTGGGCAAACAGGCGGTGAACTGGCCCTCGCACAGCGCCTGGTTCGCGTAGCCGATGTACTCGGGCAGCAGCGGGAAGAGAACGCGGCGCTTTTTGCCAGCGGTGTCGCCCGCGAGGAGGTTGTAGAGCAAAAAGCAGGCGCTCTGGCTGCTGGGCAGCACGGCAATGTTTTCTTTGCTCACATCCCAACCGCATTCGCGGCGTAAAAAGCCCGCCATGGCCTCGCGGAAGATCGGATTGCCGCCGGGCGGATCGTAATTGAGCAGCGCCTTGTCGATGCTGCCATCGGCGAGCATGTCAGCGATGCGCTGACGCCACAGCGCCTGTGCCTGCGGGATGGCAGCCGGTTGCCCGCCGCCGAGCATGCGCATGTCTGGATGCAGCGAGAGCGCCTCGCCGAGGTCGTCCATGAGCTCCTGGATGCCGCTGGGGCCGCCGAGACGGGTGCCGATGTCTGAGAAAGTGATTCCTGATGCGCTTTGCATGCGCGAAGCATGAATCAGGATTCAGGATTCGCTACGCGGCTTCGCAGCTAAATCACGAATTCATCCCATGCGCCGACTGGGTGGTGGAGGTCATTCGCCGACCAGCCCCGATGATCCTATTCCTTTCGCTTCAACTGCGGGAAGAGGATCACGTCGCGGATGCTTTCGGCGCCGGTGAGCATCATGATGAGGCGGTCGATGCCGATGCCGATGCCGCCGGCGGGCGGCATGCCATGCTCGAGGGCGAGGATGAACTCCTCGTCGATCTTTTGCGTCTCTTCGCCGGCCTGGTGCTCCAGGCGCTCGCGTTGGACGATGGGGTTGTTCAGCTCGGAGTAGCCGGGGCTGATCTCCTGGCCGTTGATGACGAGTTCATAGACATCGACGATGCTGTCATCGTCGGCGTTTTGCTTCGCCAAAGGCACGAGTTCCTTCGGGCAATGCGTGACGTAAAGCGGATCGAACTGCTTCGCCTCGATCAGGCGCTCGAAGACATGCTGCGTGACCTCGTAGTCCTCGAAGTTGGCACCGATCTCGACGCCGAGTTCCTTGGCGCGGGCTTTGCGCTCCTCGGGCGTGTAGTCATACCACTTCGGGTCGATGCTCTTGAGCAGATCGGTGTAGCGGGCACGCTTCCACGGGCGGGCGAGGTTGATGGTCTTGGTGACATTGCCCTCCTCGTCCTTGTGCTCGATCTTGAGCCCGCCACAGAAGTTTTCGGCGAGATGACAAATCATGCCTTCGACGAGGTCGGCCATCTTTTCGAAGTCGGCGTAGGCCCAGTAGGCCTCCAGCATGGTGAACTCCGGATTGTGACGGCGGCTGAGGCCTTCATTGCGGAAGTTGCGGTTCAATTCGAAGATCTGCGTGAAGCCGGCCACGAGCAGACGCTTCAAATACAGCTCCGGCGCGATGCGCAGGAACATCGGCTGGTTCAGCGCATGGAAGAAGGTCTCGAAGGGCTTTGCAGCGGCACCGCCGGGCACGTCCTGCATCATCGGTGTCTCGACTTCCATGAAGCCGCGATCCTGCATGTAGTTGCGGATGGCGGCGACCATCTTGCTGCGGGTGACGAAGATCTCGCGGCTGCGATCATTGGAAATGAGGTCGAGGTAGCGCTGGCGATATTTGATCTCCTTGTCGGTGACGCCATGCCACTTGTCCGGCAGCGGACGCAGCGCTTTGGAGAGCGGCGTGATCTTTTTGATGTGGATGGAGCGCTCGCCGCGCTTCGTGATGAAGGTGAAGCCCTCCACGCCGACGAAATCGCCGATATCGACGAGGCCGGAGAACTGCGCATAAGCTTCATCGCCCACGTCGGACTTGCTCAAGTAGCACTGCATGCGCCCGGAGATGTCACCGAGGTCGAAGAAGGTGGCCTTTCCCATCTCACGACGGCTCAAAATGCGGCCGGCGACGCTCACGGTGAGGTTTTCCTCGAAATTTGCCTTCAGCGCCCCTGGCTGGTGTGTGGTGTCAAAACGGCCGCCAAACGCGTTCACGCCCGCTTTGACCAAATCGTCGAGTTTGGTGCGGCGAATGGCGAGGAGTTCGGACTCAGAATGTTCGGGAGCGGTCGGAGGCGTGTTCGGCTGCATGATGGGGGCGTGCCATTAGCCACGATGCCGGGCTTTGCCAACGCAAATACCGCTTCGGAGGCACGGGGGATGCCCCAGGATTCACGAGCAAATCGCGGCGGGCGTGATTCCGCGTTTGAGCTTCCGCATTCATTTGGCATTCTGGCTCCGTCACTCCTCTGTGGCCGCCCCGCTGCCTCCCAGGCATCTCCGCAGCCTCCGACCGCCGCTCCCAGCCATGAACGCCACCGCCCTCGAACATGCCCAGCACATTTTAGACGCCATGCTCGGTTACCTGGGCTTCACGGCGCAGATCGAGCAGGATGATGGTCCGGATGGCCCGACACTCCAGATCCTGACCAAGGACAGCGACCGCCTCATCGGCCGTCGTGGCGAGGTGCTCGAGGACATCCAATACCTCGTGAACCGCATCCTTTACCGACATGTGCCGGACGCCCCTCGCATCCGCGTGGATGTGGAGTTTTACCGCTCCATGCGGGAGGACAAAATGATCGCCCGGGCCGGCGAGCTGGCCGAGAAGGTGCGGGCCACCGGCCAGCCTGCGGAGCTTCCACCGATGAACAGCTACTACCGCCGGCTGATTCACAATGTGTTTGTCAACGACCCGGATGTGGCCAGCACCAGCGCAGGCGGCGAGGCCCGCTTCAAGCGGATCACCCTCCAGCGCCGCCAAAAATAATCCCGAGCCGTTGAATCCGCTCTTTACGAGCCATGGCCTTTTTGGTTATTTTTTCGATTCGCCCCGACATACCCAAACATTCCCAATACCATGAAATTGAGCCGTTCCCTGCTCTCCCTTGTGCTCGCCGCCTCCGTGGCCGGCTCGCTCCGCGCCGACATCGTCACCCTCAAGGACGGCAAACAGCTGGAGGGCACCATCCTGGAGCAAAAGCCCGAAGGCGTCCTCATGAAGTACAAGGTCACGGCCAAGATCATGGATGAAAAATTCATCCCGATGGCTGAGATCGCCCCGAATGGCATCCTCAAGGAGAAGCCGGAGGAGGTGGAGATCAAGGAGCTGCGCAAACTGGTGCCCACCGCCGACCTGCTGACCGCTGAGAAATACGAGCAGCTCATCCAGGACCGTCTGCGGCCTTTCACAAACCGCTACCCCGGCACGCCGCAGGCTGATGAGATCAAGAAGATGATCGACGAGCTCCAGGCAGAGAAGGAAAAAGTCGTGGCGGGTGGATTGAAGCTGGAAGGCCGCTGGCTCACCCCTCAGGAGGCCAGGGCTGAAAAATACAATGTGGACGCCTTTCTGATTCGTCAGGCCATGAATGAGAAGGCGGCGGCAGGCGATTTCAGCGGCGCTCTTCGCGAGTTTGACCTTCTCGTGGACAAGAAGAAGCTGCACATCGCCTCGATTTACTACCCGAAAGCCGTCGAGGAGGCCCTGGCCATCCTGACCACCTACGACGCCAAGCTTTCGCAGATGATCAAGGACCAGCCAGTGCTGCAAAAGCAGCGTGATGAGAGCATGAAGCGTCTCGTGGAACCAGATCTCAGCCGTGCCAAGGCTGCCATCGAAAAAGAAGTGGCCGACGCGGACACCCGGGAAGATGTCGAGAGAAAAGACTCCAAGTGGGTGACCCCCTACAAATACAACCTCACATTGCTGCAGGACCTCCAGAAGAGTGTTTTCGCCGAGAAGACGAGGCTGCAGAAGATCAACGTCCCGCAGATCAGCAAAATCACCGAGCACATCCATCAGTCCACCCTCCATTTCTACGCGGACAAGATCGTGGAAGGAGAACTCGCCCTCAGGGAGGTGATGAGTGCCGCCCAGGGCAATCAAGAGTATGGCCCGGTGATCCAGATGTACCTGGCCGGCTTCCAACGGAAGCGTGCCGAGTATGCCGCCAAGCAGCAAGCCGCCGCCACCAATGCCATGATTGGTGCGCCTGGTGCCACCGCTGCTGGTCAGGCAGGAACGACGGCTCCAGGCGCTGACTCGGCTGTCGCCCGTGCGCTCGCCATGGCGGGTGGCCAGGCGCAGCCAGGAGTCGCTCCGCAGCCCGGAGTGCCACAACCCATGCCCGCAGGCACCGTGGCTCCTCAGGCACAGGCTCCGGTGGCAGGCGTTCCTGCGGTGCAGCCTCCTGTCGGCGGTGTGGTGCCTCCAGTGGCTCCCCAGCCTGCCTATGGCCAGCCGGTAGCGCCGGCCCCTGCTCCGGTTCCAGCCCCTGCGCCTGCTCCCGCTCCCATGGAGGAAGAGGAGGGCACCATCAGCATGGACACCATCTTGATGGTTGCTGGCGGTGCCGTGGTCCTGGTTCTTCTTTTGGTCGTCCTGATGGGCAAAAAGAAGAAGTAACCTGACCGCAACGCCCAAGAATTTGCCGAAGGGCTGACGCAGATGCGTCAGCCCTTTTTCTTTTTGATACGCCCCATGAATCGACTCGAAATCAGGCCATGACCCACCTCAAAGTGCCACCGAGGCTCAAAAAGAATCCCTCAGGCCTTCTTTTGCCCGGATTGAAGCCCTCAAATCGCGGTTTGACACCCCGGCTGAACTCGACACCCTCGCGGCCCGTTCGCTCGTCAGCCCCGTGCTTTCGCTCGAATGATGACCGAAACCACCCCCCCTTCGTTTTGATCGCTTCCACCCCCCTCTGCATCGCGTTTGTGTGCGTCAGCTCGCTTGCCGGAAAGCTTCAACCTTCCGTTCAGCCCCAGCCAACAGCCTCGACATCCGCCCGCAGCGAAGGCCAGGTCATCCAGGCTGTCCGAACCACGGCCTACACCCATTCCGAGGCCGACCACCTTCAGTATGGCGCCCGGACCGCCGTCGGCACCCAGCTCAAGGCAGGCACCATCCGCAGTGCGGCCGCCGACTGGTCCGTTTACCCCCTCGGCACGGTCTTCCAGATCCAGGGAGATCCCAGCGTCTATGTCGTCGATGACTACGGCCGGGCTCTCGTTGGCACTCGCACGATCGACATCTACCAGCCCACCACGAACCTGATGAATCTCTGGGGCACTCGCAACGTGAATATCCGCGTGCTGCGCTGGGGCTCCCCAGCCAAGAGTCTCGCAGTGCTCAAACCGCGTGCTTATAAAGCCCAGCATGTGCGGGAGATGATCTCCCGCCTCCAGCCCCAAGTCCGCCCGAGCTGAGTCAGGCTGACGGGCGCTCGTAAAGCTCCGAAATGTCCACTTTGGCCAGTTCGATCAGGTAGGAGCCGATTTTGGCACCGAGGGCTTCGAGATAGCGCTTTCCCTTCTCGGCGGTGGAATGCTGCGGATCGCCGCTGCCGGTGTCGTTGGTAGCCTTCAGCCAGTCACGTTGTGCCCAGGCCCACTTTTCGTTGATGGCCTTGAGCTTCCAGCGGTTGTCCGTGCCGGGTCCCCACTCGCTTTTCGGCAGCACGAGGTGCGGATGGAGATGCATGATGAGGCTGGTCTCACGTTCATCCGCGTGATCGCCGACGATGTCGAAGATGTCCTCGCCTTTGACGGCGTTGAACCAGTTCACGACGCTAAGGAACATCTTCGGGTGCCTGCCCTGCAACTCACGCAGCATCTGGCGGAAGTCATTGCCGCCGTGGCCGTTCATGATGACGAATTTCTCCACGCCGACCCCTTCGAGGCTGGAGATGACATCTTCGAGCACCATGAGCTGGGTGCTCGGGTTCATGTTGATGCAAAACGGGATCTCGAGCTGGCCGGTCTGCACGCCAAACGGGATGTTGGGCAGGATGGCGACCTTCGCGCCGGCCTCCCAGGCGACGCGACCGGCCTCGGCGGCGATGGCCTCGTTTTGCAGCGAGTCGGTGGCGTAGGGCAGGTGCCAGTTGTGCGCTTCCGTGGCACCCATCGGGAGCAGCGCCACCTCATACGGGTTGGCTTTGACGTGCTTCCAGTTCGTTTCGGCGATGATCCAAGGGCGCGGGCTCATGAGGATGAAGATCGGAGTGTCTTATTTCTTCTCGTCCTTGAGCTTGCCCTTGTCTTCGAGCGTGTGCTTGAACTTCTCCGCCTTCGGCGTCACGACACCGCGGACGTAACCCTGGTTCGGATTCCGTTCCTGGTAGTTCTGATGGTATTCCTCGGCGGGATAAAACTTCGTCAGCGGCACGATCTCGGTGGCAATGGGGTCTTTGAATTTCGGCTGGAAGGCCGCTTTCGACGCCTCGGCGATCTGCTTCTGCTCAGGGCTGGTGTAGAGAATGATGGAGCGGTATTGCGTGCCGTAGTCGTTGCCCTGGTAAGGCGTGCCTTTCGGCACGAATTTGCCATACGGGGTCACGTGATCCTCTTTCGTCACGCTGGTGGGATCGTGCGCATCCCAGAAGAGCTCGACGATGTCTTTGAAGGTGGTGACGGCGGGATCGTATTCGATTTCGATCACCTCGGCGTGGCCGGTTTTGCCGGTGCAAATGTCTTCATAGGTCGGATTGACCGTTTTTCCGCCCGAGTAGCCGCTCACGACTTTTTTCACGCCCTTGAGCATGAGATACTGTGCCTCGACGCACCAAAAGCAGCCGCCACCGATGTAGGCTTTTTCAGTTTTGGCGGCGGGAGTGTCAGCGGCGGTGGCGGGGAGGCTCATGGCGGCAAAGAGGACGGCGGTGAGGAGGTTGGCGAGGGATTTCATGGTGGTGACGATGCTGTGAGCATCATGCGTGGGATAGGACGGCAAACTTTCGCCGGAATTCCCGGCGCGGACTCATTTTTTCATCGGAGCGGTCTTCCAGATCGTCCAGAGCTCCGGCGGCGCGGCGCTGCGATTCACCGGACGGAGGTGCTGGACTTCAAAGCGTCGCGCATCGAGCCCGGCGGCCCATTTGGCGATTTCTCGACTCTCCTCGGCACCGCCTTCATGGCCTGGATAGACAGCGAGAGTGAGGATGCCGGCCGGTTTGAGCAGTTCGACGGCCTGCGCAAGGGCAGCGAGCGTGGTCTCGGTGCGTGTGATGCAGGTTTTGTCCGAGCCGGGCAGATAACCGAGATTGAACATGATCGCGGCGATTTGCCCGTGAAGCTCCGCGGGCAGGTTTTGCGCCATCGTTTCATGCCCGGCGAGGTAGAGCGTGCTCATTTCCGCGGGCACACGCTTCTTTGTTTCCTCGAGAGCGGCTGCCTGAACGTCAAAGGCATGCACATGACCGCCCGGCGAGACGCATTGGCTGAGGAAGAGCGTATCGTGCCCGTTTCCCATCGTGGCATCCACGACGACATCGCCCGGTCGCAAACGGTCCGCGAGGATGAGCTGGGCCCAGCGCACGGACGACGGCAGCCCGCCGGTGGCGCTGGCGAGTCGGGGCGGAGTCGGATCTGGGTTCATCACGCCAACCTGTGCTCCATGCGTCTAGCACGGGCAAACGCGGATTCCATGAGATCCACCCGGAGCCCCTACTTCTTCTTTTTCTTCTCCTTCGCCTGCATCGACGCGCCGACTTCTTGGCGCCAAGCGTTGAGTTTGGCGAGCAGGCGGTCGCGATCTTCGGGGCACTCGGTGGCGAGGTTTTGGGATTCGCCGGGGTCAGTGGCGAGGTTGTAGAGTTCGATGCGCTTCTCGCCGGGGAAGTCGAGGAGCTTCCAATCGCCGACGCGGATCGCGGAGGAGAAGAGATCGCCGGTGCTGGCGGGACGTGGGGCGGGATTGTGCCAGTAAAAGGTGTCGCGGGCAGGTGCCGTGCCGGTTTGCAGGAGATCCACGAGGCTCACGCCGTCGCTACCGGCTAGTTTTGGAGTCGCGATGCCGGCCATGGCGGTGAGCGTGGGCATGAGATCGAGTGTGCTGACGGGCGTGGCGATTTCCGTGCCGGGCTTCACTTTGCCCGGCCACTTCACGAGTAGCGGAATGCGCAGGCCGCCATCATACAAATGACCTTTGCCGGCTCGCAGCGGCCGGTTGGAGGTGGCGACCTCGCGCTTGCCACCACGGGCGCTGAGGCCACCGTGATCGCTGGCGAGCACGATGATGGTGTTGTCCTCGATGCCGAGC
>JBKCXA010000867.1:0-10208 GCA_046316935.1 Prosthecobacter sp. | reverse complement strand
GTACAAAGAGTGGGCCGCTGCCAATCCGGCGCTCAAAGCCGAACTCGAAGCCGGCAGCGCCAGCGCGGAAGACTTGCTCAAAGTCATCCCCGAATATCCCGCCGAAGGCAAAGCCGCCACGCGTAACAGCGGCGGCGAAATATTGTATCACCTCGCCAAGGCCGCGCCGAAGCTCATCACCGGCAGCGCCGACCTTTTCGGCTCCACGAAGAACTACATCAAGGACGGTGGCGACTACTCCGCCGCCAATCCGAAGGGCCGCAACATCTGGTTCGGCATCCGCGAGCACGCCATGGGCGCGATTTGCAACGGCATCGCCTACGACGGCATCTTCCAGGCCAGCGGCGCGACCTTCCTCGTCTTCGCCGACTACTGCCGCCCGAGCATCCGCCTCGCCGCGCTCGCGAAACTGCCCGTCACCTACATCTTCACGCACGACAGCGTCGGCGTCGGTGAAGACGGCCCCACGCATCAGCCGGTGGAAACCGTCAGCGGCCTCCGCGTGATCCCGAATCTCGATGTCATCCGCCCTGCAGATGCCGAAGAAACCGCCGCCGCCTTCTCCGCTGCCTTCAGCCGCACTGATGGCCCCACCCTGCTCGCTTTGAGCCGTCAGGACCTGCCGCATCAGGGCCACGTCAGCGCCGCCACACGCCGCGAAGGCACGCTGAAAGGTGGCTACATCCTCGTGCAGGAAACCGCGCCGCTAGAAGCCATCGTCATCGCCACCGGTTCCGAAGTGCAATGGGCCGTCGAAGGTGCCAAAGGCAAGCCCGGCGTCCGCGTGGTGAGCCTGCCCTGCTTTGAACGCTTCGACCGCCAGAGCGCCGAGTATCGCGAAAGCGTGCTCCCCGCCGCAGTGACCAAGCGCGTCGCCATCGAAGCCGGTGTCTCCGGTCTCTGGTGGAAATACGTCGGCACGCAGGGCCAGATCATCGCCATCGACCGCTTCGGCATCAGCGCCCCCGGCAACACCGTCTTCAAAGAACTCGGCATCACCGCCGAGGCCGTGGCGAAGGCGCTGGCGTGATTGTTTTTGGGTCAAAAACAACGGTTGATTTCAGTGATCAGAATGTAATGTAGCATTACTACACCGTTACACCCGTAGGCGGGCACTATCTGCCTCCCGTCGCGAAAGCGACGGGGGGTTTTTTTTAAAGCCATGAAAAAGACCGCGATCTTGATTGATGCCGAGTGGTTCCGCATCGGACTCCAAAAGGCACTGGGCAACCAGCTCGGTCATTCAGGCGTGACGGCGGATGTCATGTATCGAAATGCCCTGCTGGCGCTGAACGTGGCCGAGGAGGAGCTGTACCGCCTGTTTTATTATGATTGCCCGCCATATCAGGGCAAGGAAACCAATCCGATCAGCAAGACCGATGTCGATTTTTCGACCCAGGCGAAGTTTTACGCCAGATCGCGATTCCTGAATGAGATGGGGAGCAAAGACTTCGTGGCCATGAGGCTTGGAAGCATTCGTCCGGGTGGTTGGACCCTCACAGACCGGTGGGTGAACAAGACACTCAACAGCAACCAGCCCATGCAGCCACCACAGCAGCAGGATGTCTATTTCAACATGGAACAGAAAGGCGTGGATATGCGTCTCGGCATTGATGTGGCGACTTTGGCACTCAAAAAGCAAGTGGAGCGCATCATCGTCATCTCCGGCGACACCGACATGATTCCCGCCATCAAACTCGCCCGGCGTGAAGGCGTTCAAGTTGCTCTGGTGGCACTTCAAGGTGGTGCAGGAGTGAACAAGCACCTCATTGAGGATGCTGATCTTGTGCGGACGATCACGCCCGTGGTGTGACGCAAAACTGGAGAACAAAATGTTTGCTCACGCCACCAACTGCAAAAGCATCTTGGGGTGACGTTCCGCCACTTTGAGAAGCACCTTGGCAGGGCCTGTTGGCTGACGGCGGCCTTGTTCCCAGTTTTGCAGGGGCTTTTCACTGATTCCCATCAAGAGGGCAAACATCGGCTGCGTGACGCCGAGTTTCGTGCGCACCTTGGACACGTCCTAGGAAGAAGTCCCCGGACGCAGGGCCAAACATCGCCATCGACCCCAGAGGCTGTGGCAGAAGCTGCGGGTGGCTTTTTTGTTTTGATCGCTCCGCGTCCCGGTTGTGTGAGTTACTTCTTCGCCTTTTTGACCTTCTTGGCAGGCGTGGGAGGTGGCGTGAGATTGTCACCAGGTTGATCAGCAAAGCGCCAGGGATCCTCCAGACGCCGCATCTCGCTCAAAAGCAGCTTTTTCATCTCCGCGAGCTTTTCGGCATGCTTGGGGTCATCGGCGAGGTTGGGTTTGCCGTGCTCGGGAAGCAGCTCGTCGGGGTTCTCGGCGAGGTTGAAGAGTTGGGTGTGCTTCGATTTGCCGTCAGCGGACTCGTATTGAATGAGTTTCCAGTCGCCCTGCTTCACGCAGCGCATGCCGGGCTTCGCGCCGCCGGCGTAGGCACCGTAGAGCACCTCGCGCATGGCTTGTTTTTCGCCGGTGAGCACCGGTTTGAAGCTCGTGCCCTCGTTCGTTTGCGGCGGCTGGATGCTCGCGAGATCACATAGCGTGGCGAGCACATCGAGAAGGTAGATGTTTCCCTCCACGCGACGTCCCGCGGCGATGCCGGGCCCCTTCACGATGAAGGGCACACGCCAGCAGTGCTGGTAGAGGTTTTGTTTGCCCATGAGGCCGTGGTGCCCGATCGCGATGCCGTGGTCGGCGGTGTAGATGATGTAGGTGTTGTCGAGTTCGCCGCTCTCTTCGAGACGCTTCAGCACGCGGCCGATCTGGATGTCGATGTTGTCACTGCAAGCATACTGGCGGCCGATTTCATTGCGAATGCTCGCCTCATCACGGTGCTTCCACACGCCACTCACTGCCACCTCGTCGCGCACGTTCATGTCGGTGTTGTCGAACGGGTGCTTCGGCAGGTAGTTCGCCGGAAGCGGGGGTTGCAGCGAATGCAGCGAGGGCGGGTTCGACTCGTCGGTGTGATTGGTGGCGCCGTATTTGGCAAGCAGCTCCGGTTTGCCATTGCGGGTGTCGTGAGGATGGGAGAAGCCGTAATAAATGAGGAAGGGCTTCGTGTCCTTGGTCGCCGCACGGTCGTTGAGGTAGTTCAGCACCTGCTCCGCATGCCAGGCGCTGCCGCTTTCATCGGGCCCGCCGCGCTTCGAGGCATCTTTGCGCACGGTGAAGAGCTTGTTCGCGGCCTCGTAGCTGTTTCCCATCTTGCAGGTGCGCATCGTGGCATAGCCCGCCCGGTTGAAGACGGCCGGGATGGTCTGCTGCTCAAGCTGTGGCGGGCTTGTTTTCGCCGCCCAGGGCGACACCGGCAGATGCCACACCGTGCGCCCGCTCATGATCATGTGCCGCGAGGGCGTGCAAACCGCGCCGGACGACGATCCCATGTGATACGCGCCGTCAAAGACCACGCCCTGCGCCGCCAGTTTGTCGAGGTTCGGCGTCTCGAGCGTCGATTTCGGATTGTACATCTTCAAATCGAAGGGCGACTGGTCATCGACGAGGATGAAGAGGATGTTTGGCATCGCCGCGAGGAGCACGGAGCATGGGGCCAGGAGCAGAATGAGGAACAGAAGACGCATGGGCCGCTTCAAACGCCTGCCGAGGAGTCAACTTACCTTCATTGCGGGTAAAACCCGCCGCCTTCATCGCGTAGGTTTGCACCCCCGATGAAGCCTGCTGCCTTTTTACTCCTCACGACCTCCGCTTTGGCAGCGGAGCCGGTGCTCACGTTTGAAAAGGACGTGCGCCCCATTGTGAAGGCACACTGCACGCACTGTCACGGCGAGGAAGAGAAGCCCGAAGGCGGCGTCGATCTGCGCCTGCGGCGCTTCATGGATGAGATCGTCGTGGTGGGCCAGCCAGCGAAGAGCAAACTCGTCGAGGTCATCCGCAACGGCGAGATGCCGGAGAAGGGCAAACCGCTCACGGAGGCGCAATTGGCGGTGATCGAGAAATGGATCGCTCAAGGCGCGAAGACCGCGAAACCCGAGCCTCTCGCTCTCGCGCCCGGACCGATCATTTCGGACGAAGATCGTGAATATTGGGCCTTTCAGCCGGTGAACCGGCCTGCGGTGCCAAAAGCCGCAAACACGCGGAATGCCGTCGATGCGTTCGTTTCGGCCAAACTGCGCGAAAAAGGCCTCTCGATGGCTCCCGAGGCCGATCGACGCACGTTGATCCGACGTGTGACTTTGGACCTCACGGGTATCCTGCCGACTCCCGAGGAGGTCGAGGCATTCGTTTCCGATACCTCAGAGGACGCTTACAGCCGCCTCGTGGATCGTCTCCTCTCCTCCAAAGCCTACGGCGAACGTTGGGCGCGGCACTGGCTGGATGTCGTCGGGTATGCGGACTCGAATGGCTACACGGAGGCGGACAGCCTGCGGCCTCATGCGTGGCGTTTTCGCGATTATGTGATCCGTTCGATGAACGAGGACAAGCCGTGGGATCAGTTCATCCAGGAGCAGATCGCGGGTGATGAACTCGCCAGCGCGACGCATGGCGATTACCAACAGGCCGTGCTCGATCCGAAGCGCACCGACCAGCTCATCGCCACCGCCTTTCTCCGCATGGCCCCCGATGGCACGGGCGACACCGTGGATGATCCAAAGCTCGCGAAAAACAACGTCATCGCCGAGCAGATGAAGATCCTTGGCTCCTCGCTCATGGGCCTGACCGTCTCGTGTGCGCAGTGCCATGATCATCGCTACGATCCGATCACGCAGGCCGATTACTACCGACTGCGGGCCGTCTTTGATCCAGCGTATCATTGGGAAAACTGGCGGGCACCCAACAGCCGCCTGTATTCGCTCTACTCACCCGAAGAGCGTGCCAAGGCCGCCGAGATCGAGGCGAAGGCCAAGGAGATCGAGGTCGAAGCCCGTGCCATGTCGAAGAAGTTTCTCGATGAGATCTTCGAGGTTGAGATCAAGAAGGTGCCGCAGGCCGAGCAGGCGGCGTTTCGCGTGGCTCGTGACACACCGACTGCCAAGCAGACGCCCGAGCAGAAGGCCCTCATCAAAAAGTATCCCTCCGCCCTCGCCACCTACTCGCTCGATCTCTACGACAAGAAGAAGCAGGACATCGTCGATGCCAAAATGGCCGAGGCGACCAAACTGCGTGCCACGAAGCCTGCAGAAGGCTTTGTGATGGCGCTCACCGAGGTCAAAGGCCAGGTGCCCGTGTCGAAGCTCTTCAATCGCGGCGATCACGAGCAGCCGAAGGCCGAGGTGAAGCCAGGCGAGCTCAGCATCCTCGCCAATCCGATGATTGAGCCATTCAAGCCGGTGCCGGTGAGCAGCGGCTCAACGGGTCGTCGCCTCGCCTACGCACAATGGCTCACCAGTGGGAAACATCCGCTCACGGCTCGTGTGCTCGTGAACCGCTTCTGGATGAATCACATGGGCCGCGGCCTCGTGAACACGCCCGGTGATTTTGGACGCCAAGGCGAGCTGCCGACGCATCCCGAACTGCTCGACTACCTCGCGGATGAGTTTGTGAAGAGCGGCTGGAAGCTCAAATCGCTGCACCGGCTCATTTTGCTCAGCGCCGCGTATCGTCAGTCCTCGGTGAATGATGCGTCGCTGCGTGCCGATCCCGAAAATCGCTTTTACGCTCGCTTCAAACTCCGCCGCCTGGATGCCGAGACGTTGCGTGACTCCATGCTTGGCATGACCGGATCACTCGTGCAGACCAGCTACGGCCCGCCTAGCGGCATCGGTCGCGATCCGCAGGGCCGCGTGATCACCGGCATCGACAAGGGCACCATCACGCTCAACAAGGTAGATCCCGCCGGCGAGGCCGACTTCCGCCGCTCAATCTATGTGCAGATGCGCCGCAGCAAGCCGCTCACCGTTCTCGATACCTTCGACGCCCCCGTGATGCAGCCGAACTGCGAGATGCGTGCGCAAACCACTGTCGCGCCGCAATCGCTGCTGCTCATGAATGACACCTTCGTGCTCGACAGCTCACGCCGCCTGGCCGACCTCGTCGAAAAAGAAGCGCCGAAAGACCGCACGAAGCAGCTTCATCGCATCTGGAGCCTGCTTTACAGCCAGCCCGCGACGGAGGCCGACATCGCCAAATGCCTCGCCTACCTCGACGAGCAGACCAAAGCCCTCACGCAATACCACCACGACATCCAGCACGCGAAAGGCGTGGTGCCAAATCCGCCCCAAGAAGCCATGGCGAGCCTTTGTCAGGTACTGTGCAGCGCGAATCGCTTTCTTTACGTGGAGTGAGGCCCTCTTATGAAAACGCGTGTCCTGCTTTTTCTCGCCGCGATGACGCTCGGTGCCGCAGCGGACGATGCGCATGAGATCGCGCGGAAAAGCCTGCCTTTTCTTCAAGAGAAGGGTCTCGCCTGGATCGAGGACCGCCAGTGCGCGAGCTGTCATCAGGTGCCGTCCATGTTGTGGAGCCTGAACAGCGCGATCAAGGCCGGCTTGATCACAGAAAGCCTCGAAGTGGTGAAATGGACGCAGTGGGCCGCGGACTGGCGGCACTGGAATCAAACGGGCGACAAGGATGGCGTGGACAAAGTCTCAGCAGGCAACATCGACACGATGGTTTTCCTGCTTCTCGGCCGCAGCGATGACGCAGTGCCCTGGGTGGCTGATTTTCGCGCGCAGATCCTCAAGAACCAGCAACCCGATGGCTCGTGGAAGGCCGGAGGGCAGCTCCCGCTCGGCAAACGGCCGCCGCGTGAGATTCACGAGGTCACGACGATGTGGACACTCTTCGCGCTGAAGCCCGCGGCGGACGATCCCGTGCGAAAACAGGCCGAGGAATACCTCGCGAAGGCGCAACCCGGCCAGAGCACCGAGTGGCATGCCGCGCGCCTCCTGCTGAAACCGGATGATGCCGCGCTGCGCGAAACGTTGCTCGGCTTTCAGCACGAAGATGGAGGCTGGGGCTGGCTGACGAAGGAGCGCAGCGATGCGTTTGGCACTGGGCTCGCGCTTTATGCACTCGCGGAAAGCGGACTGCCCGCCGAGCATGATTCGCGGAAGAAAGCGATCTCGTATTTAAAGAGCACGCAGACACCCGATGGCTCCTGGCTCGTGCCGAGCACGCGGGCGCGGGACAAAAACAAGATCAACAAAACCGCGACCTACTGGGGCACGGCGTGGGCGGTGATCGGTTTGCTGGAAGAGCCAGCCGCTCGCTGACCTCTTCTCGTCAAGGGACAGGGAGCATCTTCCACTCGCCTTCGGCCAGATCCTCCAGCGTGTAATCGCCAAAACGCTCGCGATGGAGCTTTTCCACGTGCCAGCCCTGGCTGGCAAACATGCGGCGCACTTGATGGTAGCGCCCTTCGGTGAGGGTGAGCCTTGCGCTGCGTGGAGAGAGAATTTCCAGCTTCGCCGGCAAACAAGGCCTTTCCTCGCTGCGGAGCATCAGATCGCCCTTTGCGAAGGTTTCGATGAGCGAGTCATCGAGATCACGATCGAGCTCCGCGAGATAGGTTTTCTCGATCTCGGCCTTTGGTGAAGTGTAGCGATGCACGAGCGGACCGAGGTCGGTGACCAGTAGCAGGCCGCTCGTGTCTTTGTCGAGTCTGCCGACGCTCGTCACGGCCGGATTGCGCCGCAGCCATTGATCCGGCAGCAGCTCATAAATCGTCGGTCCTTCGTTCCCATCATGCGTGCAGACATAGCCAACCGGCTTGTGCAGCATCGCCAGCAATCCATCCAGCGCCTCGAGCGGCTCGTCATCGACCGTGACGGCATGTGGATCGACTTTTTGATCTGCTTTGTTCAAAACGAGGCCGTTTTGCTTCACGCGACCATTCTTCACAAACAGAACCGCCTCGCGACGCGAGCAGTAGCCGAGGGAGGAGAGGACTTGATCGAGGCGGCGCATCTCAGAAAACGGTGGGGACGTGGAGCAGATGCCGGGCTGGTTCGTCATGTCGAGGTCAAATGCATCCAGGACGGTGATCGTTTGAAGCCTTTCGGAGCGTGTAGGAGGCATGAAACCATGGTTCCTGCTTGTATTGGCTCTGCCGCTCGCCGCTGCCGAGCTGCCGGACATCCAAAGTGTCCCCGCGGATCTCGTCGTGCCGGCTTTGACGGATGAAAAGCCATCGCCTGGCAAGCGGGTGCGGCACGGGCTCGATGTGTTGTATCTCCCGACCGACTGGCACAAAGATGCGAAGTGGCCGGTGATCGTCGAGCTGGCCGGAAACGGCGGTTACAAGAACAAATACGGCGATGTGAGCACCGGACTGCCTGAGGGCAGCAACCTTGGGTTTGGTCTCTCGGCCGGTCGTGGCTGCATCTGGCTCTGTGCTCCCTATCTGAATGCGAATGGCGATCAGATCGCCATCACCTGGTGGGGCGATAAACCAGCCTACGATCCGCAACCCACCCTCAAACACCTGCGTGAGAGTGTGCAGAGCATCTGCGGCGAGTTCAGCGGCGATCCTGAGAAGATCGTGCTCGCAGGTTTTTCTCGTGGAGCCATTGCCTGCGGCTATCTGGGTCTTCACGACGACGAAACCGCAAAGCTGTGGTGCGGCTTCTTTGCCTACAGCCACTTCGACGGCGTCAAAAAGTGGCCTTATCCAGGCTCGGATCGCGAATCAGCCCTCACGAGGCTTCAACGGCTCGGTAAACGTTCTGTCTTCATCTGTGGTGAAGGCTCCAATGCTCAAGAAACGGAGTCCTACCTCCGCCCGCTGCTTCCGAGTGCCGACCTGACCTTCATCAGCACCGGGTTCCGCAATCACAACGATGCCTGGACGCTGCGCCCGAGCCCCGCCCGCGAAAAGGCACGCGAGTGGCTGCATCGCGTTCTGAAGTGAAGCGCGTCACTTCTTCTCCGTGTCGCCGAGGCCTTTCCATTGCTTGAGCGTCTTTTCGATGCGCTCGCGGATCTTGGGGAAGGGCGTTTTCAGGGCGTGGGCACGTTCGAGGTAATCGAGGGCCTTCGTGGCATCGCCGAGCTGTTTGTGGGCGAGGGCGAGGTGCTCGAGGATTTCAGCATCTTCGCTCTGAATCTCCGGGATGAGCTTTTCGGCCCGTTGGAAGTCGGCCAGTGCCTTGGCGTAATCGCCCTTTTTGAAATGGAACCAGCCGAGGCTGTCGATGTAGGCGGCGTTGTCCGGGGAAAGTTCGTTCGCCTTGGCGATGAGCTCGCCGGCCTTGTCGAGGTCTTTGCCTTGTTCGAGCCACATGTAGCCAAGGAAGTTCATCGTGTTGGCGGCGGCCTCGGATTTCTCCCTTGGCGTGAGGGTGATGGATTTCTCCAGCATGCGTGAGGCATCATCGTAGCGACCCAAATGCTCCAGCGTGCTGCCGTATTGATAGTAGAAGGTGTGGTCGAGCAGCTCGGCCTGCGAGGCGGCGGCCAGCTGCTCGGCATCGGCGAAGTGCTTCGCGGCCTTTTCGTGCAGCTCGCGTGCCCGGCAGGAGAGGGCGAGCTGGAAGTGCGTGAGCGGCTGCTCGGGGAAGATCTTCACCGCCCGCTCGCCGACGAGCTGCATGCGATCAAACTGCCGCGCCTGCCAGAGCAGCGAGCCGAGAAAGAGGTAGTCATTCACCTCGCCGGAGCCCTGCTGGATGGCGGCTTCGAGCGGCGCGATGGCTTTGTCGGGCTTGTCACGCTTTTCATACTCGCGGGCCAGCAGGCGGAGGTGGTCGATGTCATCGGGAGACTGCTTCGTGATGGCCTCGAGCATGGCGAATGACTTCTCGCCCTCGCCCGCGGCCTCATACATGCGAAAGAGCACTTTACGCGCCTGCAGGCTGTTGTGATCCTTCACGAGTTTTTCGCACAAACCACGGCTGCGGGCGAGTTCGTTCACGAGGAGATAGTGCTGCGCCACCTCCATCTGGATGTCCTCGGCATTCGCAGGCGTGACGTGAGCCAGCGCCTTGTCGAAAAAGGGTGCCACCTTCGCCAGGAACTCCGTGCGCTGCTCGATCTGGCCGAGCGGCCACACGCGTTCCGCCGTCGTGGCGAGCTCCAGCCAGAATCGCGGGTCCGTGCTGTCCTGCTTCGCGGCCTGCTCCATGACGGCGATGGCCTGGTCACGCTTGTTTTGCGTGAGATGATGCATCACCGCGGCCTCGTAAACGGCCGCATGACGCGGGAATTTTTCCAAAGCGGTCGTCACCGCCTTCGCGGCGCGGTCGTCCTTCTCGAAAACATCCTCCGGCGGGTAGGTGCTGGCAAA
>JBKCXA010000866.1:0-4918 GCA_046316935.1 Prosthecobacter sp. | reverse complement strand
ACAGCGCCAACGCTCCCGCGAGCATCAACACAGCCGCCGCAGCCCAGCGAACGATTTGAGACCTCCAAACGACACTTTTCGGCTTTTGAGGCATCAGCGGCTGCTGCGCCACCGGGCGCACCATTGTCGTCAAAGCCGCATCGACATGCGCGTAGCGCAAAAACTCGCGCCGCAGCTCCGCATCAGCACCGAGACGGCCTTCGAGCGTCCTTGTTTCCTCCACCGAGGCACGACCGCTGAGGTAGCGCTCGACGAGATCGAAGTCCTTTTCGCGTTCCGGGCTCATGCGAGGCCCTCCTTCGAAAGCTCACGCTTCGTGCAGTCCGTGAGCATCATGCGGATGCGATGCAGCGATTTATAAACCGCCATCGCCGTGCGACCGATGCGTGTCGCCAGCTCATCCATGCGCACGCCCGGCGCATACGCCGCCTCCACGAGGCTGCGCTGGTCCGACGGCAGCTTTTGCAGGCACACATCCAGCGCCTTCCGCTCCTCCACGAACTGGTCCGCCATCTCCTCCGCGTCATCGGCGAGCTGCGCGAGCAGGTCCTCGCCAAACACATGCCGGTCACGGCTTTTCTTCCGCAAAAACTCCAGCGCCTCCAGCCTCGCCACGCCAAAAGCCCATCGACGAAAGTTCTCCGGCGCATCCAGCGACCCAAACCGCTTCCACAGCGCCATCGCCACCTCCTGCATCACATCATTCGCATCCTCCAGCGTCGGCACCAGCGACCTCACAAACCCGCGCAACGACGGCTCATGCTCCACATACAAGCGGAGAAAATCGGCATGGTGCTGGAAGGACGAATCGGACATTCAAGGAGCATACTGCCGACAGGAGCGGCGTTTGCCGGGAAAATGTGATCGGAGTGTGGTTGAGCCCTCTGGGCTCATCTGAAGCAGCCGGGACGGCGGCACCACATTCTGAGTCCAGAGGACTCAACCACACTCTTCTGGCTCCCAATGCGTCCACGTTCCGGGCTTCAAATGCGCCTTGGCTGGATTCTCGCGGATGTAGTCCTGAAACAGCTTCAACTGAGCCTCGCTGCGGACGATGTGATCAAAGGACTCCATGAGCCAAAAGGGATTCGGAGCCTCGGGCCAGCGTTTCAGGATTTCCTTGCTCGTGAAGCTCTTCCACGAGTGCAGCAGCTTCTTCAAACCGAAGCCTGACAGAGGGCTGAAGAGCACATGAACGTGATTGGGCATCACCACGTAGTCACCGAGGTGGTAGCGCTGGCCGTCGAAGAAATGCAGGGCATCCACCACGATCTGCCTCGCTTCGGTATTCCCCAAAAAACGACTGCCCTCGCCCAAATCGAGCCATTCCTGAACGCGGCCTTCGAATCGCTGGCCGAACTCCTTCCAGGTGGAGTCATCCCAAGGTTTCGGGTGCTGGGCGAGCCACTCGACGCGTTCATTTTGGAGGGCACGCAGTTTGTCCATCGGGATGCTGTCGGCCATGCGCCAAGTCACAAAGTAGGTGCAGCCTGGTTGCTCCCAGTGAGGAAGAAAGGCACGGGACTTCTCGGTCTCAGCATCGGGCTGATAAGGCTTGAAGTGCTCACGAAATGACATGGCGCTGGAGTGTGGTGCAGTCCTCTGGACTGCTCTGAATGAGTCCGGAGGACTCAACCACATTACCGCAGCCGGGACGGCTGCACCACATTCAACCTCGCCATCACCAGCTCCTTCAGATGCCTCACCGGGATCGAGCCGGTGGAGAGCACGGCTTCATGATAGCGGCCGAGGTGGAAGGCTTTGCCGAGCTCGCGCTGGATCTCGCGGCGTGTTTGCATGTGGGCTTCGCGGCCGGCGAAGTAGGTGGAGAGCTGGGTGAAGCTGAGTTTGGCACGCGTGATCTTCGGACGGGCTTCGCCTTCGGCTTGGAAGGCTTCTTTCGTGAGGAAGGTGAGCGCTTCGTCGTCGGTCATGCCGGTGCAGTGCATCTGGTGATCGAGGATGGTGTTCGCGATGGCGCGGAGGAAAAACTTGAGCTGCATGAGCCGCAGCGCGAGGTCGCCGCCGCCGTAGCCTTGGTCGAGAAGCATCTGCTCGGTGTAAACGGCCCAGCCTTCGATATACACGCCGGAGCCCTGCACGCGGCGGATCATCGAGGGATTGCGGTTCGCATACACGAGCTGCACGTAGTGGCCCGGATAGGCTTCGTGGATGGTTAGGATTTTGAGCATGCGCTGGTTGTATTCGCTGAGGAAGCTCTTCACGCGCTCCACCGGCCAGTCGGCAGGCGGCGGGCTGATGGCGTAAATGGTGTCCGCCTTCGGATCGAGCACCGGCGCGGCATTGAGGAAGGCCATGCTGTTGCCGCGCTGAAACTCCGGCATCTCGAGGATCTGGCAATTGTCCGGCTTCGGCATCTGCAGGATGTCGTTCTTCGTGATGAAGTCGCTGATCTCCGCCACGGTGACTTTCGCGTCCTTCACGAGGCCGTCGGGTGAGCCGTGATCCTTGCCCACCCAGTCGATGACGCGCTCGATGGTCTCGCGGCGGCCGTCTTCATCATCGGGCGGCACCGTTTCCCCGGGAAAAGCCTTCGACCAGAGCTGTCGCGATACGAGCAGCATGTCGCGCTTCGTTTGGGCAAACGCTGCTTCGGCGCGGGCGAGCACTTCATCGGCATTCATGCCTGCCTGGAGCACCTGATCGAGCTTTTGCGCGAAGCGTTCCTTGCCCGCACGCCAGTCATCGGTGGCGGTGGGCAGCAGCTCGCGTTGCAGGTAGTTCAAATGTGAGCGCATCGCCTCCGCGGCGGCCTTGCAGGCCGTTTGCAACTCCGCCTTGCGTGGCGTGTCGCCTGCGAGGTCGAGCAGGTCGCGCTCATAAAACATCACCGCGCCGCGTGTCTGCGTGATGGCGGTAGTGGTGTGCACCTGCGTCGGATTTTTCAGTGAAAGCCGCGCCTGCGCGATCATCGCCGGCACCTGCTTCACGCGGGCGATGACATTCGCGATGTTTTGCTCCTTCGGCAGCGTGGACTGCGTGAGCAGCGCATACGCGCCATCGGTGGCGATGCTGGTGTAACCACGCGGATCACGCTGCCAGGGCTTCTCATGCTCCTCGGTCCAGATCTCGAGCTTCAAGCCATCGCGCAGCATCTCGTAGTCCACCTGAGCATCGCGTGTGAGCTGATCATACGCCACACGCTTCGGCAGATCCTCCAGCGTGCGTTTTGCTAGCGCGAGACGCTTTTCGAGCCCTGCGGGCGACACATCATCGAGCTGCGAATCAAAGCGATGATCGCCAAGCCGCGTCGCGCCGGTGGGACTGAGCGGCAGGGAGGCTTCGAGATACTCCTGGTAAAAATCGCGCAGGGCCTCATCGGCCGTTTGAGCGCCTGCCGCGATGGTAAGCGCGAAGAAAATGAGCGTGCGGAGCATGATGAAGAGATTCGGAGTGAGCAGCAGACGCGTTACGGCTTCGTGGTGGCATCAAACTTCCACGTGGTTTTGAAGTCGGGCTTTAGCGGTTGTTTCGTCAGGCTGGCGCGGACGAGCTCGACGGGGATCGGGCCGAGCTGGAGGATGCCGTCGTGGAATTGCTTCTCGCTCATCTTGCCACTGGCGACGAGTTCGCGATGCAGCGCGATGAATTGCAACCCGCCGAGCATGTAGCCGCATTGATAGAGCGGCGAGTAGTCGCCTTTGATGAAGCGCCGCACCTCGCTGGTGGCGCCGAGTTTCTCATGACCGACGCGCTCGATGAGGAACTTCACCATCTCGTCCGGCTTCATCTGGCCGAGGTGAAACCTCAGCGTCACGATGATGCGCGCACAGCGGTGCATGCGCCAGAACAACGCGCCGATGCGATCTTCCGGCGTCGTTTGATAACCCATGTCCCACAGGCGCATCTCCCAGTAGAGCGCCCAGCCCTCGACATAAAACGGCGTGCTGAATCCGCGACGGTAAGGCAGATGCCGGTCCGCCATGAAGCGCTGCAAATGATGACCGGGGATGAGCTCATGCGGCACCACATTGCGCATGAAAGGGCGGTTGTTGCCGCGCATCGCCATGAGCTTGTCTTCATGCTTCATCGCCTCGTTTGCGTAGGCGATGAGGATGTCGTGACCGCTATACGCGGCATACGGCATCTGCTTTTGCGCCTGCGGGCCGAGCATCGTGGTGCCCCACCACTCCGCGCAATCGGCGGGCACGGTGACGAGCTCGCGCTTCGTGACGAACTCCATCGCGCGTTTGCCCTCGGAGCGCACAAAAGTCTCCTGCTCGCCGGGGCGCACATATTGCAGCTTCACGCGCAGCAGGGCCTTCTTCCAATCATCGCCCAGCTTCATCTCCTGCGCGGCTTTCTTCATCTCCGACTCGCACCACGCGAACTCGCGCTCCGCGATGCCGATGAGCTCCTCCGGTGTGTAAGGGATGAACTCATGCGCGAGCTGCTCCTGCAGATTGCTCGCGCCCTGCGCCTTGCCGAGCAGCGGCGCGTCGTCCTTCTCTTTGATGCCCGCCAGCTCCTCGCGCAGAAACTTCGCGTAACCTTCCAGCGCCTTCTGCGCGTCGTCGTAGGGCTGCTTCATCCACCAGCCAAAGTCCGGCAAAAAGCCCTCGTAGTTGCCAAACCATGTTTTGAGCGACTCACGCAGCGCGTCGGTGCTCTCCGCCGCACGCAGCGCCTGATGCGCCGTGGGCATCGCGATGGCTTTTTCCTTCTTCGCGGCCTCCACGGGCTTCTCGCCGGCCTTTTTCGCCTCCGGCTTCTTTTCCTTGGCCGCCTTCAGTTGGTTCTGGAGATCGGTGACTCGTTTCGCCAGCGGCGCGAGAGCACTCGCGGCCTTTTCAGGGTTCAAAGGAGCCCCCAGCACGCGCTGCTCGGTGAGTCCGTCGATGATCGAGCGAAACGGCATCCATGTGGCAAGCTCCTGCACATCATCACGACGGTCGCC
>JBKCXA010000865.1:0-9879 GCA_046316935.1 Prosthecobacter sp. | reverse complement strand
ACATCGGCGAGCTTGGTGGAGGTGGTATCGAGCTTGTTCTGGAGCTCGCCGAGGGTGGCGGTGGCGCGGGCCTTTTCGGCGAGCAGGGCGGCCTCGGCCTCGGTTTTGAGCTTTTCCTGGGCTTCAGAGGCAGCGGCAGCGAGGGCCGAGAGCTTGGATTTAAGCACAAAGAACGCGGCACCAGCAGTCACCAGGAATGCCACCAGGGCTCCCGAAGGAGCGTCGCCAAGGCCGGGTATGAAGGCAAGAGTCATGCGGTGCATTCAACCCGCCGCCCCCGGTCCTGTCCAGCGCACAATCGCTCCTTGAGCGCGGAAGAAAGGACGCTAGTCTGCGCCCCCTTTTCCCCAAACCACCATGTCCAAGTTCAACATCCTCATCGCCGGCAACAACGACCCCATTTCGAGCAAGGGCATCGACCTGCTCAAAGCGGAGCCGTCCTTTAACGTGACGGTGAACATGGACCTGAAGGCCGAGGACAAGATGATCGAGGCCTCTCGCGACGCCCACGCGATCATCGTGCGCAGCGGTGCCAAAGTGACCGCCAAAGTCCTCGATGCCGCCCCGAACCTCAAAGTCGTTGGCCGTGCCGGTGTCGGCGTGGACAACATCGACGTGCCGGTGGCCTCGAAGCGTGGCGTGGTGGTCATGAATACCCCCGGCGGCAACACCATTTCGACCGCCGAGCAGGCTTTCACCTTGATGATGGCCCTCAGCCGCAAAACCGCGCAGGCGAACGCCTCCATCGTGGCCGGCAAATGGGACCGCAAGAGCTTCCAGGGCACTGAAGTGTATGGCAAAACGCTTGTCGTGCTCGGCATGGGCCGCATCGGCGCAGAGTTCGCCAAGCGGGCGAAGGCCTTCGGCATGAGCGTCGTGGCTTATGATCCTTATTTGAGCAAAAACCGCGCGGAAAGCCTCGGCGTGACCCTTTGCGAGGATCTCGACGCCGCCATCGTGCAGGCGGATTACATCACGATGCACATGCCGCTCACACCGGAGACAAAGCACATGATCAACGCCAAGCGTCTCGCTACGCTGAAGCCAAGCTGCCGCATCATCAACTGCGCCCGCGGCGGCCTCATCGACGACGCCGCGCTCGCTGAGGCACTCACGAACGGAACCATCGCCGGTGCCGCGCTCGACGTCTTCGAGACCGAGCCGCCTCCCGCTGACTATCCGCTGCTCAAAGCTCCGAACACCGTCTTCACGCCGCACCTTGGTGCCTCGACCGAAGAAGCACAGGAAAACGTCGGCATCGAAATCGCCGAAGTGATCAAGGCGCATCTTCTTCAAGGCACCGTCGTCAACGCGGTGAACATGCCAAACGTCGATCCGAAGGTCCTCGCGGAGATCGGGCCGTTCTTGAAGTTCGGCGAGCTGCTCGGCCGCCTCGTTTCGCAGTTCGCGCCAGCTCGCAGCAATGTCGTGCGCATCAATTACAGCGGCAAGGTGGGCAGTGGCGACACCACGCTCATCTCCCGCGCTGTTTTGAAGGGCTTCCGTGAGCGCCCCGTCGGTGCTGAGCAGGTCAATTACATCAACGCCAACGGCGTGGCCGAAAATCTGGGCATCCGCTTCACCGAAAGCCGCCTCGCTGAGCCGAGTGAGTTCAGCGACCTCATCGAAGTCGTCGCCAAAAACGACGCAGGCGAGGCTGCGAGCATCGCCGGCACCTTCTTCGCCGGTTCGCCGCGCATCGTGAAGGTCAACGGCCGCCGAATCGAGGCCAATCCGGAAGGCACGCTGCTCTTCATCGAAAACATCGACCGCCCGGGCATGATCGCCAGCTACAGCGCCATCCTCGGCAAAAATCAGGTCAATATCGCCGACATGAGCCTCAGCCGCGACAAGGAAAGCGGCAAAGCTCTCACCATCCTCACGCTCGACACCACTCCAGGTGCCGAACTCATCAGCGAGCTCGACAAGATCCAGGGCATCAGCAAGGTACATTGCGTGGCGGTTTGATCTCGTTTCATGAATCTTCGTCCACCCATGCGCCTGGCGCTTTTGATGCTCGCCGGGTTGCTGGGGGGATGCCGGAGCATGCCCGAGGGCATGGATGAGTTTTGGCGGCATTATGATCCCGTGGGGCACCGCCGCTACCACCGTGATGCCTACTACCCGAACGAACGCCGCACCGGTTTAAAGCTACCGCGGGAGGATTGAGCGGAGAATGCAGCGGAGTCGCATGTAACGATTGCCGTGGAGGGGGCTTGTGAGGTAATGAGTCTGCCTTCACTCCCGCTCCCGCATGGCCATTTCCATTGATGACATCCTCCAAGCCGCCGAAGATCATCAGGCGAGCGACGTCTTTCTCCAGGAGGGCGAGGTGCCGCGAATGAAGATCAATGAGCAGCTCATGATCTTTGGCGATGAGAACCTCATGCTCCCCGCGATGGCCGGCCTGTGGCAGGCATGTGGTGCGGACACACTAAAAGATCTCGATGTCGATACCGGCATGATCTCCCGCAGCGGCACCCGCTTCCGTGTGAACCTGCACAAAGTCATGGGCCGCCTGGCCGCCACGCTGCGCCGCGTGCGCACGGACATGCCGGTGCTGGCCAAGCTGGGTGCGCCTGAGTGGCTGCTCACCCGCTGGGCGATGCAGGAGCACGGCATGGTCCTCATCACCGGCTCCACCGGCCAGGGCAAATCGACGACGCTCGCCGGCATGCTCCACTGGATGAACACCAACGTGGCCCGCCACATCGTCACCATCGAAGATCCGGTGGAATACATCTTCACCAACAATCGCAGCATGTTCACCCAGCGTGAGGTGGGCCGTGACACGCCGAGCTTTCCCCGCGGCCTCCGCGCCGCGATGCGCCAGGCACCCGATGTGATCTTTGTGGGGGAAATCCGCGATTACGAAACCGCCTTCACCGCCCTCCAGGCCTGCGAGACCGGCCACCTGGTCATCGCCTCCATGCACAGCGCCACCGTGGCGGACACGATGGACCGCTTTGTGAATCTCTTCCCCGCCGATCAGGTGGGCATCGGGCTGCATCTGCTCTCCCACCAGCTCGTCGGCGTGCTCTGCCAGAAGCTCGTGCCCTGCCGTGACGGCCATCTCACGCTGCTCGTCGAGCATCTGCAAAACGGCGGCGCGGTGCGTGACTGGATCGCCCGCCGTGCCACCAGTGACATCAGCGAGTACATGACACGGGCGAATGATCCGAACTGCCGCACCTTCCTGCAATCCATCATCGCCGCCTACGAGGCGCGTTTGATCGACGAGCCCACCGCCATCGCCGCCACCGGCAATGAGGCGGAGTTCCGCCGTGCCGCGCGAGGCATCTCGTGAGCCCACACATTACTTTTCCTGCTTATGCGCACTCACGATCTCATCGAGTACTTGTACATGGTCATCGAGCGGGGCGGCTCGGATCTTCATCTGGCCACGAACAGCCCGCCGATGGGCCGCTTCAATGGCGTGCTGGAGCCTGTGACGGACGAGGAGTTCGATGTGTCCGATCTGCGCGAGCTGATCCTCGGGGTGTTGAAGGAAAACCAGCGGGCCAAGCTCGAAAAGGAATGGGAGCTGGACTTCGCCATCCAGGTGGAAAACCTCGGCCGCTTCCGTGGCAATGCCTGCTACTCCCTCGGCCGTATCGAGGCATCCTTTCGCTACATCCCGAGCACCATCCCCGAACTGCGTGATCTCGGCCACGGGCCCACGGTGGAGGGTTTTTCGCAACTGCGTGACGGCCTGGTCCTCGTCACCGGCACCAGCAACTGCGGCAAGACCACCACGCTCGCCGCGCTCACCCAGCACATCTCACGCACTCGCAAGGCGAACATCGTGAGCATCGAAGACCCCATCGAGTATCTCTTTTCCCATGGTCAGAGCATCGTCCGCCAGCGCCAGGTGGGCGCGGACACGCACACCTTTGCCGCCGCCATCAAGAGTGCCCTCCGCCAGGACGCGGATGTCATCGTCGTCAGCGAGCTGCGGGATCTCGAAACCATGCGCACGGCGCTCACGGCGGCGGAGACAGGCCATCTCGTCGTCAGCACGCTGCACACACATGACGCACCCAGCACCATTCTGCGCATCATGGATGCCTTCCCGGAGGAGCAGCAGGAATTTGTGGCCGCCCAGCTCGCCAGCTCCCTGCGCGGCGTGATCTGCCAGTCCCTCATCGTGCGGCAGGACCAGCCCGGCCGCGTCATGGCCTCCGAGGTCATGGTGGGAAATGCCGCCATCGGCTCCAGCATCCGATCCCGCCGCCTGACCCAGCTTCCGAATCTTATCCAGCTCGGCGCGGTGGACGGCATGCACACCATTGATGACAGCCTGCTGCACCTCGCGAACCATGGATTCATTCCGATTCATGAGGCGATCATCCGTGCTCGTGACTCCGATTTTGTCGAAATGAACCACCGCGCCTTCCTCCGCGAGCGACGCTGACCTTTTTCAAAAACCATGCGCCCCAGCTACTCCGATCTCGCCAAGATGATCGATCACAGCCTCCTGCATCCCACGATGACGGATGCGGATCTCGAAGCAGGCTGCCAACTGGCCGCCAAGTATCAGGTGGCCTCCGTCTGCATCAAACCGTATGCTGTGAAACAGGCGGTGGAGTGGCTGCGCGGCTCCGGCGTGCTCGTGGGCTGCGTGATCGGCTTTCCGCATGGCAACAGCACCACGGAATCGAAGCGCTACGAGACCCAGCTCGCCTGCAAAGACGGCGCGAACGAGATCGACATGGTCATCAACATCGGCAAGGCACTCAGCGGCGATTGGGACTACGTCGAGGCCGATGTGAAAGCGGTGTGTGATGAAGCTCACCGCCACGGAGCCAAGGTGAAGGTCATCTTTGAAAACGATTACCTCACCAGCGGCGGCGCGGGTTTGAGCAGCGATGACTTCAAGCGCAAGCTCTGCGAGATCTGCGAACGTGCCGGAGCCGATTGGGTGAAAACCAGCACCGGCTATGGCTTCGTGAAACAGCCAGATGGCAGCTACAATTACCAAGGAGCAACCGAGCGCGACCTCGCCCTCATGCGGGCAAGTTGCTCGCCTAAAGTGCAGGTGAAGGCTGCTGGCGGTGTGCGGGATCTCGATGGCCTCATCAAGGTGCGTGAACTCGGCGGCACCCGGTGCGGCGCCACCGCCACCGCAGCGATGATGGACGAGTATCGCCGCCGCGAGGCGGCCGGAGAAAGCGGTGACTCCTCCGGCAAGATCGGTTCGGGTGGTTACTGAGCCTCGGAGACGAGGCCTGCGGTGTTCACCGTGCGGATGCGATAGACATGCTTTTTGCCAGTTTCGGGCTTCGCATCAGTGAAGCTCATCTTCACCAGCGGCATGGCAGGCGTGTCGCTATACTGCAGACCTTGGAAGATGGGGCGGCCGAAGGGATTCTTGGCCTGATCAGGCACGGTGGCGATCTTTTGGCCATCTCGCTCGATGATGAAATGGGCGATGCCGCTTTCGAGATCGGCCTCAGCATCCCAGGCGAGCTCGGTGCCGTTCACGCGGAGGTTCGTGGGTGAAGGTGGCGGCGTGGTGTCTGGCACTTGGGTGTCTTTGACATAGTTCATCCAAAGCTTCGCCACGCTTTCATTCGGCAGCCAGACGGCCTTGGCCTTGTCACCGGCATATTGATTGGCAGAAACCGCCTCGGTGGTGAGCAGGGTGGAAAGCCACGCACCATCCTCCGGCATGGCGCGGAGAGGCTCACCGAGCTTTTCCGGCAGGCGAAGTTCCAGACAGGCATCGAGCCATGCGATGGCCATGTAGCGTTGATTCCCGCACTCATGGCTGGTGAGCGGATCGACAGCGACGCCGATGAGACCGCCTTTGCCACGCACCGCCGTGAAGAAGGCCTCATTCGCAGGCCACACGCCAGCGAAACGGCCATCCTTGACGCTCACACCTTCCTTCGTGCCCGGATTGCACATCATGGGAACCTTCAACGCGGCATCTGGAATGGTGTGCGTCTTGATGGTGGAGCGTTTTGCATCGGCGGTGAGCAGCGGCACGCCGGAGCGCAGCCAGGTGGCGGCGACGCGTTCGGGATGCAGCAAGGTCATGCCACCGGCCCAATGACCGCCACCGCTATGTCCCCAAAGCGCCCAGGGCACTTTCGAGAGTTCAGGATGCCCGCTCTTCGCGCCGAGATCGGCGAGACACTTCTGGAAGGCGGCATCACTGCCATTGCGTGGATCACACCACATCTGGCAGTCGGCCTTGTCAGGCTGCTCGTAACTTGGAGCAAGCAAGGCGCAGGCGTGTTTTTTCGCCAAAGCCTGCCAGTGAAGGTCAAAGGCACCCGTGAGGCCCGATTTGCATGATCCCTCGCCGCATCCGTGCTGATGCACGATCACGCCGCGGATCTGCTTCACACCCGGCGGGAGCCAGATGGTGTAGTTCACGGGAAAAATGAGCTCGCCGGGCTTTGTCGAGGCTTCGTAACGCACCCGGTAGTAGGGCGCAGCGGCTTCCGGAAAGATATCATAAGGAGCCACTTGGGCATGAAGGGTGGCGGCGGCAAGGCAGAGGAAGGCGAGGAGGCGCATGGGAGAGGGCGGTGAATACGCCAGCCTTAGCCCGCATTCATCCTGTGAGCGATGAAATCTGCCAGCGTCTCGCACGTTCCTGAGGGACAACCATGCGCCTCCTCCTCAGCCTCCTCGCCCTCGCTTCCAGCCTCGCCGCAGCCACGACGCCGAACATCGTCATCATCTTCATGGATGACATGGGCTATGCGGATGTGGGCTGCTTTGGTGCGCAGGGCTATCAAACGCCGAACATCGACAAGCTGGCCGCCGGGGGACGCAAGTTCACGAACTTCCACGTCGCCCAGCCGGTGTGCAGCGCCTCACGCACGGCCTTGCTGACTGGTTGCTATCCGAACCGCCTCGGCATGCACGGTGCTCTCGGGCCTTCGGCGAAGCATGGCATTCACGCGGATGAAATGACCATCGCCGAGCTGGTGAAGCAAAAGAACTACGCCACGGCGGCGGTGGGAAAATGGCACCTCGGTTCCCTGCCCCCGTTTTTGCCGGTAAAGCATGGTTTCGATCAGTACTACGGCATTCCCTCCTCCAACGACTTGTGGCCCTACCACCCGCTGGCGAAGAAGGGCAGTTACCCGAAGCTGCCGTTGGTCGAAAACGACCGCGTCGTGGATGAAGAAATCACGCCGGAAGATCAGACGCATCTCACCACGGACTACACGATCCGAGGCGTGCGCTTCATCGAGCAAAACAAGGACAAGCCCTTCTTTCTCTACCTGGCGCACAGCATGGTGCATGTGCCGCTGTTTGTGAGCGAGAAGTTCAAGGGCAAGTCCGGCAAGGGTCTCTTTGGCGATGTGATGATGGAGGTGGACTGGTCCGTGGGCCAGATCATGGACACGCTGAAGAAAAACGGCCTCGAAGAGAACACCTGGGTCATCTTCACCTCGGACAACGGCCCGTGGTTGAGCTACGGCGACCACGCCGGCAGCGCCGGACCTCTCCGCGAGGGCAAGGGCACCTGCTGGGAAGGCGGCACCCGCGTGACCGGCATCATGAAGTGGCCCGCGAAGATTCCCGCTGGCACCACCACGGACGCGATGATGATGACCATCGACATCTTGCCGACCATCGCCCATGTCATTGATGCCAAGCTTCCTGATCACAAAATCGACGGCCTGAACTGCTGGCCCATCGTCGCGGGCGAAAAAGGCGCGGTGAACCCGCATGATTTCTACGCCTTCTACTACGAGCAAAACCAGCTCCAGGCCATCACCAGCGGTGACGGACGCTGGAAGCTCCAGCTCCCTCACAAGTATCGCAGCATTGCGGGTGTGACCGAAAAGGCTCAAAATGGCATTCCGGTGCTCTACAAACAGCAGACCATCGAGCAGCCGGAGCTTTACGACCTTTACACCGATCTCAGCGAATCCAAGAACGTGGCCTCAGAGCATCCCGAGGAGGTCGCGAAGCTTCAAAAGCATGCGCAGACCATTCGTGCGGAGTTGGGCGACAGCCTCATGAAGCAGCCGAAAGGCCGCGGCACCCGCGAGCCGGGACGCGTGGCAGAGTGAGCTCAATTGCTGGCGAGGTGCTGTGACAATTTTTGCACCTTGTCTCTCAGATCGGTATCACCTGGCATCTGACGGCTGGCCTCTCGCAGATGAATCAGCGCCTCCTGGAGCCGCCCCTGCCGGCTGCGGATGATGCCAAGCAGGCGATTCGAGAAGGCATTGGCCGGATCTTTCTTGAGCACTTCGGCAAGCAGGTCCGCAGCCTCGGCCATGCGGCCAGTTTCGAAGAAACCGAGCGCTTTCGTGTATTGCATGGCCGGCGAATCCACCGCGACGTGATTGTGCTGCTGGAAACGCTCAATCTCGCTGATGGCTTCCTTCGGCTGGCCGAGGCGTAGGAGGGAGTTGGAGAGGTTGAGGACACCATTGGAGAAGGCGGGCTCGATCTTCACAGACTTGCGGTAGCAATCGGCGGCTTCTTTTTCGCGGCCTTTGGCAGATAGCGCGACGCCGAGATTGCTCCACACGCGGTATTTGGCGGGACTTTTCTCGGCGGCATCGGCCCAGAGAGCATCAGCGCTGCTCCACACAAGGTTGCGCAGCACGGTGGTAGTGCCGAGAGCAGTCACCACGAGCACCGCAAGGGCGGGGATAAGACGAGGACGTGAGGCCAGTTTATCCCGCAGGAGGTCAAACAAGCACGCGAGCACGATGAAGATGCCTGCCGAGGGGAGATACGCACGATGCTCCGCCACCATGTCAGGCAGCGGAATGAGGCTCGATGAGATCGAGATGCCGAGATAGAACCAGCCGATGAACGCGAGCACGAGCCGCGCACGGCCATCGACCTGCCGCCAGCGCCGGAAACACAACACGGCGAGTGTGAGCAAAGTGAGATGCAGTAGAAGCGGGAGGATCACTGCCACGCTCAGCAGGCTGGACTGCACCGTCCACGTTGGGTCGATGTTTTGACCCGAGGGCCAGATCATGAGGCGCAGGTAGTGGGCGATGACACCGAACTGGGTCAAGAGGTATTGGAGATGCGTGACCGGCTCATCGCGGGAGTTCACAATGTTCAGGCCTGCACCGAGATCGAGGCTGCCGCCATTCAGCGAGGCGGAGGTGAGCAGCACCAGCAAAGGCACGACAAGCATCGTGACGAGCAGTGGCGAGGCACGACGCAGCACGATCCTCCAGGCGGTGCCCAGCACGAGCAGATCGACCATGACGATGAGCATCGGCGTGACGAAGGCGCACTCTTTGGTGAGCATGCCCAGCAGCATCACCACCACCGCGGAGGCTCTTAACCGCACCAGACGGGCTTTTTCTAGACCTTCTCCGATGGAGCGGAAATACAACCATGCCGCAAGCAAGCTCCAGAAGGCTGCGAGCGAGGTGAAACGCTGCACGATGTAGGTCACCGATTCGATGGCGAGCGGATGCACGGCGAAGAGCATGGCGGCGGCAGCCGGGACGAAGCTCGCGGAGTCCTCGCGGATGCTTCCAGCCTTCACGAGGCGGCCCAGCAGGATGCGCAGCACGCCCCACAGCAGCACGGAGCTGGCCGTGTGGATGAGGACGTTCAGCAGACGGAAGCCCCAGGTGCTCCAGCCACCGAGATGGTGGTTCAAAAGAAAGGTGGCATACGCCACCGGCCGGGTGACAAAATTGACAGCGAGGTCCGGATCGAGGCCCAACTGAAGCGGAGCTTTCACGAACTCGCTGAAGCGAAACGGGTAGCTGAAGCTCTCCACTGTGAAGAAGGGATTGTTGATGAGGTAGGTGTCATCATCGAAGACCATCGGGAAGCGCAGCGTCCAGCCATAAAGCACGGCGCAGAGAAGGATGATGGCGGCGGGGACCTTCCAAGGTATGGGAACCGCGGGCGGAGGGGCGG
>JBKCXA010000864.1:0-4918 GCA_046316935.1 Prosthecobacter sp. | reverse complement strand
GTGTGCTTTGTTGGCATATTCTTGATCGTGGGTATCCATGCTCACCTCACCCGATACGCCTCGACCTCGCTGGTGAAGGCGAAGGTGTTGGGAAAATTGCCGGCGAGCTGCGCGTGGTGGTCGAGGTAGGTGAGGCGGTTGAATTTGGCCTCGGTGTCGGGGAAGGTGATGGAGGCGCGTTCGGATTTGGCGAGGGGGAAGATGTGTTTGCCGACTTCGCGGAAGGTTTTGCCATCGGTGCTGAGGGAGATGGCGACGGTTTTGGTGGAGCCGATCTCGGGAGCGCCGAGGACGATGAGATTCAGTGTGCGCGGCTGCTTGAGGTCGATGGTGACGTGTTTCGGAAATTGGTCGGTGTTGCTGGTGGCGTAGCAGTTCGGCGCGAAGGAGGCCCAGGAGCCGTCGGTGAGGCCGGTGTCCCAGCCGTAGGTGTTTTGGTCGCTGCTGGTCCAGGTGCAGCCTTTGGCGAAGTTGTCGCCGAGGTCGGGATCGACGGGCCAGTGGGTGTGGAAGGCGGTGGCGGGCAGGCCGTCCTTGTCCATGAGGTTGGCGATGGCGAGCTTGCTCCACGCAAAACGCGCACGACGCGGCTGCGGAACCTTGGCGGAGGTCAAAACGACGCTGTCGCCATCGATTTGAGCCTCAGCCGCATGGAATAGGCCATCGCGGCCGGCGATCTCGAAATGCGTGAGCGGTTTGCCATCGCGTGAGGCGAGTCCGCTGGCGGCGTGGGCGAACTTCACGCGGATGGCGACGCCTTCGATGGCATGGCTGGCGTAAAGCGGGCCGCTGGGGTCGATGTCGGTCTTGCCGTAGGTCTTTGACATGGCCCAGAGCGAGAGGCGGCGGGCGACTTCTTTTTTCTTCGCGGGATGGATGTCTGGCACCTCGCCGATGTCGGTGATGACGGCCATGCCGGTGTGCGGGAAGTCGAGGCATTGGGTTTGAGCCTGCCAGAACTGCGCGAGGATCTCCGGCTCCTCGGTGCCGTATTGGAAGGGGGCGATCTGCACGAAGTAGAAGGGCAGCTCAGGCTGCTGAAAAACACTGCGCCAAGAGGCGAGCAGGGCTTTCTTCTTGTCGGTGTAGACGAAGCCTTCGCCGTGGTTCGATTCGCCCTGATACCAGATGGCTCCGCGCATGGCGAAGGGCACGAGCGGATGGATCATGGCATTGTAGAGCGCGGTGGGCGTGCCAGCACCGGCGTCGAGCGTTTGCGGCTGGCCGGGGATGGCGGGCACGGGCTGCTTTTTCTCCAAGGCGGTCTTCACAGCCTGCTGCCACTGCGTGACGGCGGCGAGGTGTTTTTCATGAGCGCTGCGGTAGGCGTCGCTGCCGGGAAGCTTCGCGCGGACATCGGCGACGAAGTCTTTCAGCTCCGGCACGGCATCAAAGCCCCCGAGGCTCGTCCACGGCTCGATGCGCGTGCCGCCCCAGGCGCTCTGGATGATGCCGACGGGCACTTTGAGCTCCTCGTGCAGCTTGAGGCCGAAGTAGTAACCAACGGCGGAAAAGCTGGCGGCGCTCTCCGGCGAGCTGCGATCCCATTTCGCGGGCACATCGTCCTGCGGCGTGAGCGCGGTCGTTTTCGGCACCTCGATGAGGCGGAGATTCGGATGCGTTGTGTTTGGGATGTCGGCCTGCGAGTCGGGCTTCATCTGCATTTCCCATTCCATGTTCGACTGGCCGGAGGCGAGCCACACCTCGCCGATGAGCACGTCCTGCACGCTCACGTTGCCCGCCTTGAGCACCTGCGACTCCGCGTTCGCGGGCATGGGATCGAGTTTCACCATCCATTTGCCGACCGCGTCGGCCTTCGCGGTCTTCTTTTGCCCGGCGAACTCGACGACGACCTCCTCGCCCGGCGCGGCCTTGCCCCAAACCGGCACCGCTTTGTCCCGCTGGAGCACCATGTGATCAGTGAAGATGGAGGGGAGCCGGACTGCGCCGAATGACGAATGAGGAATGGCGAATGACGAAACGAGAAGGGCGAGGAGAAGCGGTTTCATGGATGAGATTAGGACGGAACGACGAGGGAGGCGGGAAGTTCGCATCGCAAGCGAGAATGCGATGCGGGAGGTCGTTTGGAGCTGCCGCATGAAATTCACGCTCGCCATACTCGCTTTGATTGCCGTTCCGTTTGCGCTCGCGCAGACGCCGAAAGCTCCCGCCAAGCCCAAGGGCCCCACGGTGCCTGCGGATGCGCAGTGGCATGATGTGACCAAGTGGGGCGTGGAAGGTCGCGGCTGGGAGGACCAGGAGCGGCTGCGCTGGTTTGATCGTTTGCCCGCGAAGGCTCAAAAGACTGTCACGCCGGCAGTTTGGGGTCTCAGCCGCGATTCGGCAGGCATGATGGTGCGCTTCAAAACCGACGCGAAGGCGATCTACTGCCGCTACGACCTCGCGAAGGCAAATCTGGCTCTTCCCGCCATGCCGGCGACGGGTGTGAGCGGTCTCGATCTCTACGCTCGCGATGAAAAAGGCCAATGGCGCTGGGTCGCGTGCCCGAAGCCGGACAAGCAGCACGTGGAAGCCGTCATGATCAACGATCTCGCTCCCGGCGAGCATGAGTTCGCCGCCTATCTGCCGCTGTACAACGGCATCGAGAAGCTGGAGATCGGCGTGCCGAAGGAGGCGAAGTTTGAAGGGCTGAAGCCACGCCAGAAGCCCATCGTGTTTTACGGCACCTCCATCACCCATGGCGCCAATGCGTCACGCCCCGGCATGGTGCACACGGCCATTCTCGGCCGACGTCTCGATCGTCCGGTGCTGAACATCGGCTTCTCCGGCAATGGTCGCATGGACGCCGCGGTGGGCGATCTGATCAACGAGCTCGATGCCGCCGCCATCGTGATTGATTGCCTGCCAAACATGCAGCCAGCCGATGTGACGGCGAAATGCGTGCCGCTGGTGAAGCAACTGCGCTCCAAGCACGCCGCGACGCCGATCATTCTCGTCGAGGACCGCCGTTTCACGAATTCCTGGATCACGCCGGGGAAGGCGAAATTTCACGACGACAACCATGCGGCGCTGAAAAAGGCCTACGAGCAGCTCCAGGCCGAAAAAGTGCTCAATCTGAGCTACATCAGCGGCGATGCGCTCTACGGCACCGATGCCGAAGGCGCGAACGACGCCTCCCATGCGACCGATCTCGGCTTCATGCGCCAGGCGGATGTGTTCGAGCCGGTGCTTCGGGCGGCGCTGAAGTGAGCCCAAGCTCACCGAAACACCAAAACCGACCTCGCTGGTCCGTCGGTGAAGTTCGCGGGCATCTGGATGGCGCGGTGGAGAAGCTTCAAATACTGGGCGCAGGGGATCTCGTGACCGCCAAACATGGCGAGGTGCGGCGTGGTCCATTGCGTATCGTGCAGGATGAAGCCGCGCTCGTGCAGGCGATGCTGCAGGCACGTGAGCGCCACTTTCGAGGCCTGCGTCTCGCGGCTGAACATCGACTCGCCAAAAAACGCCGCGCCGATGCTGACGCCATAGACACCTCCGACGAGGCGCCCGTCACGCCACACCTCCGCGCTGTGTGCGTGGCCGATGCGATGCAATTCCTCGTAGGTGTCGAGAATCGTCTCATTGATCCAGGTCGATGGTCGATCCGCGCAGCCGCGCACGACATCGCCAAAAGCGGTGTTCCAGCGCACTTCGAAGGGGTGGCTCTTGAAATAGCGCGCAAACCGGGCTGGCAGGTGAAAATCGGCGATGGGCAGGATGCCGCGCATCTTCGGCCGGAACCACGAGATCGAGCCGTCATCGTCCCCCATCGGGAACACGCCTTCGCAGTAAGCGTTGAGGAGGTCGAGGGGTTCGATTTGCGGCATGAGAGCTTCATAAAGCTCTCAATTTCAATCATTCAACCTTCGACAGGAGAGTTGATGAGAACCATCTCTGATCAGCTAAGATACCTCAACGACACTACCAGGACTGCGATAGCCAGCCAACAACCCACAACCGCCGCAGTCGAGAGCAATGCAGCACCAAAGCAAAGATCAATAGTGCCAACGACTGCAATCATCGAAAGGGTGGCAATGGTCCAATAAGCCAAGTTTTCGAGAACAAAGGTGATCAACTTCATCTGCACAGCCCATCAAGAGAGCCTAATATGATGATAATCTTGGCGACAGCGAGCTTGCAACTTGAAACCTGAAACTTGAAACTGCCCGCGGCATGAACCTTGCCCTCCAGATCACGATCCTGCGCATTTTGCTCATCCCGGTGTTCATCGGGCTGGTGATCTATTATGGCGAAAGCGTGCGGGAGGGCGCGGCGAATGAATCGCTTCGGCACTGGGCGGCGGCGACGTTTGGCATCGCCGCGGTGAGTGATGCCCTCGACGGCTGGATCGCCCGGCGGTTCAATCAAATCACCCGGCTCGGCACCCTGCTCGACCCGCTGGCGGACAAACTGCTGATGCTCGCCGCCATCGTCACGCTCAGCTTCACCTCCTGGCCGCAGCATTTTCCGCTCTGGTTCCCTGTCATCGTCATCTTTCGCGACATGGCCTCGATCGGCGGGGCCTTCCTCGTCGATCATTTCGCCGGAAAGTGCGTGGTGAAGCCGCACTGGACAGGCAAAGTGGCCACGTTTTTCCAGATCACGGCCATTTCCTGGGTTTTGCTCGATCTGCGGTTCGTGGACCGCGTGTGGCCCACGGCGCTGGCGACGCTGTTCACGGTCATTTCCGGCTTTCTCTACCTCGCCGATGGCGTGCGGCAGATCAAAGCCGCCGGGCACGATTGACGGCGGGGGCGGGGCATGCTCTGTGAACCATGCTCAAAACCGTTGCCATCGTCGGCCGTCCCAATGTCGGCAAATCCGCGCTCTTTAACCGTCTCGCGGGGAAAAACATCTCCATCGTCCACGACATGGCGGGCGTGACGCGTGACCGCATCACCGCCCAATGCCGCAAAGG
>JBKCXA010000863.1:0-4691 GCA_046316935.1 Prosthecobacter sp. | reverse complement strand
CTCGTCGCCCTGATCTTCATGCACTTGAACCATGAGCGCCCGCTCATCTACAAGGTGCTCGCCTTCACCGCGGTGTTCTGCTTTGTCCTGTTCATCCTGTTTGTGATGGCCAACAGCGATCCACTCGTGGATCACGGCTTTGAAAAGCCTCTGCAATCCATCGAGCAGGTCGCTCCGTAATTTCTTCACGACCCCGACACCCTGTCCCTGAAGTACTTCCACCTCGTTTTCCTGTTTTTCGCCATTCTGGCGGACGCGGGATTTTGGGCTTGGACGCACTTCATGCCGGAGGACGCCGCCCGTGCCGGCGCCCTGCATTTGAAGCCCTACGCCGGTTTCCTCTGCCTCATCCTTCTCGCCTACGGCCTGCACTACCTCATCAAGAAGATGCGCACGATCATCGTGTGACCTTCGAGACCCTATTTTCCCCTCATGACCCTTTCGCTTCCCATCGCGTGCGCCACCTGCCTGCCTGACAAAGGCAGCGCGGTCGGTCAGGCGCAGGGTTTGGCGATCCTCGTCATGCTCGCCGTGCTCGCCTTCATGTTCCTCTGCGCCGCCGGCATCATCTTCACCCTGGCGCACCGCCAGAAAAAGCACGCCGCCTCCACCGCCGCGGCCTGAAACCTTCCAAACCTGAAACTTCCCCTCCTCATCCCATCATGAGCGTCTCCTGGATCAACGAATTCTTCGGTCAAACCCCGAACGCCTCCGAGCACGGCGGCCTCGTGGACCACATGCTCGGCTTTGTGCATTGGTTCATGCTCGCCCTCTTCATCGGCTGGAGCATCTATCTCGTGCTCGCCTTCTACCGCTTCAACGCCAAGCGCAATGCCAAGGGCGATTATCATGGCGTCACTGGTCATGCCACGACCCACATCGAAATCGGTGTCGTCATCGTCGAGGCCATCCTGCTCCTCGGCTTCGCCTTCCCGCTCTGGGCCCGTCAGGCCGACGACTATCCCGTCTCGCCCGACACCATCAAGATGCGTGCGCTGGGTGAAAAGTTCCTCTGGAACTTCCAATACCCTGGCAATGACACCGCTCTCAGCACCTGGGACCCGCGGAACATCAACGCCGCCGCCGGCAACACCACCGGCAAGGACCTCCACGACCCGAACGGCAAGGACGACTTCGTCAATCCCGGCACCATGAAACTGCCTGTCGGCCGTCCCGTCATCGTCGATGTCGCCTCCAAGGACGTCATTCACAACCTCGCCCTCGTCCCCATGCGTGCCGCGCAGGACGCCACCCCTGGCGTGAAGTCCCACATGTGGTTCAAGCCCGTCAAAGAAGGCACTTGGGACATCATCTGCGGCCAGCTCTGCGGCCCAGGCCACGCCCAAATGAAGGCCGTGCTCGAAGTCATGCCTGCCAAGGACTTCGAAGACTGGAGCAAGGAAATGTCCGCCAACGCCGCCAAGAAGGCTGCCGAAGCCAAGTAAGACATCCGGCGACGCGGCAACGACGAATGCAGAATGCTCGAATGACGAGAAAACTCCTCACCGGGCTCTTCTTCGGCATTCATTCGTCATTCTGAATTCGACATTCTCCCGCCGTGTCCCGCGCTTTTCACCGCTACTCCCTCCTCACCCTCGTCGTCGGCGTCGTGCTGATCTGGTGGGGTGCGGCGGTCACCACCGAGGATGTCGGTCTAGCCGTTCCGGATTGGCCTCTGTGCTTCGGACGCATCAATCCCGAGGGTTGGTATCGCGTGCCGGCGCTTCTTCTGGAGCACGGGCATCGCTGGATCGCCACCCTCATCGGCTTTCTCGTGCTCGGGCAATACTTCTGGGCCTTCGCGAAGCACAAACCAAACATCGCTGAGGCTGCCATCATCCTCATCACCGGAGTCGGTTATCTCGTGCTCGTTTACATGGGCGTGCTCGCTGCCGCGGCCTTCATCCTCTTTCTCGCCTTCAGTTGGCTCTTCATGACTTGGTTTGGTCAAAAGTGGCATCTGCTGCGCGGTCTCACCACGCTCGCTTTGTTCCTCGTTATCCTGCAAGCCTCGCTCGGCGGCCTGCGAGTGCTGAAAATGTCCAACGCCTACGGCATCGTGCATGGCACGCTGGGCCAGCTCTTCTTCTGCCTGCTGATCCTCATCGCCTTCGCGTCCTCACGCACTTGGGAAGAAGGCCAGCTTCGCCTGAGCGCCTCCACCGCCCGCAAAGCCCGCTGGTGGTCGCTGACGCTATTTCTTGTCGTCTTCACCCAACTCGTGCTCGGTGCCACCCTGCGCCACACCCAGCGTCACAACCTTTGCGCTAGCGACATTCTCACCACGCAGGGCCACGTCATCCCTCCGACGGTGCCGGCGGATGCCTTCCTGCTCTTCCTGCACAAATACTGGGGCTTCGGCACCGCCGCGCTCGTCATCTTCGTCGCCATCCAGGCCCATCGCTGGCTCGTCACCATGCCCGGGCTTCGTTTTGTGCCCACGCTGCTGCTCTACCTCCCGCCCATCCAGGTCAGCCTCGGCATCTTCGTCATCCTCACCGGCAAATCCTTCTGGATCACCAACTTCCACGTGCTGACCGGCCTTAGCCTCCTCGCCCTCAGCTTCATGCTCGCCGCCACGCTGTGGGGCAGTTACCTCCGCACGCCAAAAGATGCCTCAGACGCCCCGTAGTGGAACATGGAAGGCGGTTTGTGAAACAGTCCAAACAGACTCGGCTATGTGGAGTTGGTTCAGGCAGGATTTCCTGAATGTCGCTGGCGGCTACTGCACCTCGCGGAAGCGTTTCAGCTCCTCGAGACCGGCAGGGCTGTTTTCGAGGGTTTTCAGGTAGTCGGGCAACGGGTCATCTGCTTGTGGGTTGAGGGGGCGTTTCGAGGGATCTGTGGTGAGCCAGCGCACGAGGCGTGAGGCGGCGTCCTGCCCCTTTCCGGTCTTTTCGGCCTCCTCGAGGGCTTGTTCATGCTCGGTGAGATCGAGCTCCTCGAGCCGGCCGGTGGCGGTGAGACGGTTGCCTGCGAGGGTCTCCGCAAAGCGCAGGAACCACTCCGGCAGCACGGCGTCCTGCACGGGCATGGGCATGGTGAACCAGCCGAGCTTTTCGAGGCGGAAGAGCACTTCTTTTCCATCATCGCTCACGCGGCCCTGCACGAAGCCGGTGCCATGGCGGATGGCAGGGGTGAGGCCCTCGCCTCCGCGGTAGCGCCAGACACGCATGTCACCCTTTTCCGTGAAGGTGACGAGTGTCTCGTCATCCGGTGCGAGGGCGAGCACCTCGACAAATGAATCGTGCGGCAGGGCGGCGAGCGCCTCGCCCGTCTCCACATTCCACACCCGCACCACCTGGTCGCGACCGGAGGTGATGGCGGTGCGGCCGTCCTTTGTCAGAGTGACCGCGCCGACCGCAGGCGGATGACGGAAGGACTTGCCAAAGGCGTCCCATTTCTCCCCGGTGAAGATGCTCACGTTTCCATCCACGTCCGCGGCGATGATGTGCGTCTTGGGGCGGTTCCACGCGGCGGCGACGGAGCTGCGGACAAACGTTGGTGCATTTTCCGGCGGCTCGGGCTTGGGTATGAGCGGCTTGTCCGGGGCGTCCACAAAGCGGCGGTTGCTCATCGTCTCGTAGATGTTCCAGACCTGCACAAAAGCCTCCATGCGCGGGGCGAGCATGAGCATGGTGCAGTCATCGGTGATGCTGACGTCGGAAACGCTGTGCTGCAGGCGCTGGGAGAGGCGCTGGCCGGTGCGTGAGCTCCACACTTGCACCTCGCCATGCTTGGAGACGCTGACGACGAGACCCGCGGCATCCGCCACCTGGGCGGCTGCGATCTCGCCATCGTGCTTCAGGGCGGGATGCAGCGGCTGGGCGCTGTCGAGATTCCACGCGTGCATGAAGCCGGCGGAGTCGCCCACGTGCAGAGACTTGCCATCGGCGGACATGCGGACGTTGAGCACGGCGCCTGGATGGGTGAGCGGGGCGGTGGCGAGCTCGTTGGTGGTGTATTTGCCCACGTAAAGAGTGCCGCTGTTCGTGCCGACAGCCACGAACTGCTTGCTGCGGTTCAGGGAGATGCTGGAGAGGCCTTTGTCATTCTCGTCGATCTCGATGGGCTCGCCTACGGTCATGACCTTGGTCAAATCCCACACTTGGGCGATGCCCTCGTTGCTGGCGGCGACGATGATCTCACCCGTCGGATCGATGTCGAGGGCGGTGATGGCCTTTGGATGGGTGAATTCACGGGCGGGCTTCTGCGGCTGGCGGAGGTCCCACACATGGCAGACGCCCAGGCCTCCTTTTTCGACGACGGTCTCGCTACCCACAGCGAGGGTGGAGCCGTCCTGCGAGAGGGTCATGGAGAGGGCGATGCTCGGCAGCTTGGGCTGGAGCATGCGGCGCTTGCCATCGGCGAGGGACCACAGTTCCACGGTGCCGTCCGTTTTCGTGATGACAGCCTGTTTGCCATCCTTGGTGATTTCGAGGCAGGTGACTTGCACGTCATCGGGCAGCGGATGATCGACGCGGGATGAAGCGCCTTTTTGGATGTCCCAGGTGCTGATAACCTCGTGAACGGGAAGGCGCACATTCTGCATCGGTGCCTGCAGCCGTTCGGACATGACCATGCTCACGGCCACGGCGATGCCTGTCTGGCGGCTGAAGGCGGTCATGCGGGCCTCCTGCGCCCCTTCCGGCAGCGGCAGCTTGTGCGTGACCGGATGCATGAGATGCACG
>JBKCXA010000862.1:0-7262 GCA_046316935.1 Prosthecobacter sp. | reverse complement strand
CGTGGATGGCGTGCTCGCCGTGCTCACCCCGCAGGCCATGACGCATCCGGCAGAGATCGCCCGCGAGGTCGCCACGCTGTCAAAAGCCTCCACGAAGCCGCTGCTCGCGAGCTGGATGGGTGCTCAAAGCGTGCAAGAAGGCCGCGCCATCCTCAACGCGGCCCGCCTTCCCACCTACGACTACCCCGATGAAGCGGCTCAGGCCTTTGTGCGCATGCACGAGCATCGTGAGCGGCTCGATTGGCTCCGTGATACCCAGGCAGCGTTGAAAGCCGAAAACGGCCATCACCTTCAAATCGACCTGCCGAAAGCCTCCGGCCTCCTCAACGAGGTGCAGGCCAAAAACCTTCTCCAAGCCGCTGGCATCCCCGTGGTGCCTACTCGCGAGGCTTTCAGCGAAAACGAGGCCGTTCACGCAGCGGATGACATCGGCTATCCAGTCGTCCTGAAACTCCTCTCGCCCACCATCACCCACAAAAGCGATTGTGGCGGCGTGCAGCTCCACCTCTCCGATGCCGCCGCTGTGCGAACCGCCTGGCTGGTGATTCAGCAAGGAGCCACGCAAAAGCACGGCGTGGAGGCTTTCGCCGGTGTCACTGTGCAGTCGATGATCCGTGAGAAGGGCGTGGAGCTCATTCTTGGCATGACGCGTGATCCCCAATTCGGCCCCGTTCTTCTCTTTGGAGCCGGTGGAACCCTCGTCGAGGTCTTACGAGATCGCTCTTTGGCCCTGCCGCCCATCAACGAAGCCCTCGCCCGCCGCTGGATGCACCGCACAAAGATTTTCCGCGTGCTCCAAGGCATCCGCGGAGCCCCTGCCGTCGATTTTGCCGCCTTGGAGCAGGCCCTCGTAAACTTCGCCCGCCTCGCCACCGCCGATCCCCGCCTCACCGAGATCGACATCAATCCCCTCCTCGCCACGCCCTCCGGCGTGATCGCGCTAGATGCGCGGGGGGGCAGCAGTTGATCTTACATTCAGATGTTCCTTGTTTGAATCTGAATTGGCCGGTGAAACAAAGTCCAAGGCCCGCTTTGGTCAGGATGCTATTTGACCCCACGAATGGCGGCGCTTCGCTCAACTTCAAGGCGCCGATACTCTGCTTCGAGTTGGTTGATCTGCTGAACGATCAAGGTAATCTGGTTGCGAGCGTTTGACTCAGCCTCTCGTAATTTCGTGGTCGGAACCCCCCTGAAGCCTGCATCGGAGACTTGTCTTGCATAGTTGTCCGCAGTATCCGCCCATCCGGACTTGTTTCGGAGCGCTGCGTTGATCTGAGCTGTAACTTCCGCGAGGCGGAGGTCGATCTTTTTAATTTTGGATTCGTCGATACCAGTGGAGGCTTTTGGTGCCGGTTGGTTCGTGACCTTGAATGCAGTGTCATTAATGACTCTGGAAGGTGATGCTGCGTTTTCGGCATCAGTGGATTTGCCAGAGATGGTTCCAGCCTCCTGCTTCAATTTATCGGCTTGTTTGAGCAGGCTTCCGGGCCCCAAGTCATATTTTTGCACCAGGTCAACAGGCAAATTCTCAACGGGTACGATTCCGAAGCCCTCGCTATGGATAAATGATATGCCGTTGTCCTCCACTTTCTTGATCTGCGCCTGCTTCAATTGCTTGCCATCCCCCAAGGTGACTGATGGCAGAGTCGTTCCAATTGCTGATGAACGAACCTTTTCGACAGCAGCGGGCAATGAGTTTACCAGATACGAAAGGTCCCCCTCAACCTGTCGGCAGAGCTTTTCAGCATCTGCCAGGGATGCATCAGCCTTTTCGAAACTCTGCTGTGCACCCAAATACTCTTTTTCGGCAGATGCAAGATGCTCCTTCGCCTTGGTCATGGCCTTGCTCATGCCTTCCAAATGATTTGTTCTCGAGACCAGGCTTTCCTCAGCCATCTTGAGAACTTCTCTGGCCGTGATGAAGTCGGCGTTTGCCTTGTCCACGAGATCAAGGTGCCGGAAGAGAAAAATTCCACCAACAAGAATCGCGAGAAGAATTAGCGGGGTCCAAACTTTTGCGGCATCCATAGGGGCTTATTGTTTTAGTGGAGCAGGTTAGAGAGAGTCCGTACGTGGGACTCAAGGGGTGTTCTTTGCTTTCCAAGCGTCAACTTTGGTCTTGAAGTCAGTGACAAGCTTTTCCACCGCAGACCATTTTTGTTGAATGTCACGAGCCTGAATCTGTTTGGCATCCGTTTTTGCCGTTAAGGCAGAGATCTCAGATCTGATCTTGTTTGTCTGGTTTTCAACTGGAGCGGTCGAAGCGAGTCCGGCTGGTCCTAACGCCCGAATCTGAGATTCGACTATCTGGCTTTTTTCGCGAACCTGCTGAGTTTTTTGAACCAGTTCTGCTTGTTGTGCTCTTAAATTTTCTGCCTTGTCGCAGGAGGTAAGCAGGGGCAGCATCAATGAGAGCACGCAGGTGATTGCGATTCGGAACATGAGAATTTGTTAAGTGATTTGCTTGGGCGGTTTTTAACGGAAATATGGCGTCCGTGTCAAGCTTTTGGACAATCTTGGCGCTCCAATCTTGTTCAACCACACCAATCATCTACAGCCCTCTTCCTTTTTAAGCCTGCGGAATAAATTGCTGCCAGCCTGAGACTCGGCCAAGATGCCGCGAAGCGTGAGGGGCGAACACTTCCGGAGCCCTCGGTCGAGAGATATTGCCGGGAGAAGTTGCCATGACATGTGCATTCACTCGTGCTCCGGCACCCGTGAGATGCGCCATTCTTTGGCACCGCGGGGGATGTCGCCGAGTCCGAGATTGGTGGCGGTGGGGACGGCGGTGGCGGAATCGGTGGCGCGACCGACGCGGGAGGCCTCGGCGGCGCTGGAAGCCTGGACGAGGCTTTTAGCCTTGGTCTTTTCGTCCTCGGTGCCGCGGCTGAGCAGCGGATCATGGCCGAGTTCAGTGCGGGGTTCGATGCGCACCCAACTCTTCGCTGACCAGTAGTCGCCTTTCCAGACGCGGTTGCTGGAAGCTGGGACGTAGATGGCGTAGCGGTCGAAGAGAACCTCGGGCACGTAGCGACTGCCCACCTGGCTGGCGAGCGGGGGATTGGAAGGATCGGGTTTGCCCTCGGTGGACTCGATGAGGTATTCGCGGTCCTCGATTTTCACGACGCACCAGGCATGGCCGCCCATGTCGCCATAGCGCCCGAGAGCCACGCGGACCTGGAAGCCGCGGGACATGAGCCAGTCGGCGAGGTAGATGGAGGAGTCTTCACAGTCGCCGCGAAGCAGGCGCTGGGTCTCATCGGCGAACTGCCAGGAGTCGAGCTGCTCTTTCTTGGCATACATGCCTTCGCTTTTTTTGACGCCGGGATCGTTGGTGTAGCGGCAGTTCGTGTGAACGGCGGACCAGATGGTGAAGAGCTGCTGCACCCGGGACTCGTTTTTAGGGAAGACGGCCGGCGGTGAGTAGCCGGTGAGGAACTCGTTCACATAGCGGAAGCGGCCCTTCGAGTCTGCGGCGATCACCGCATACTTTTTACGACACTTCGGGCATTCCAGTGCCATGCTACGTTGCTGGTTGGAAAGGCTCATGAAGTGAGGCTGCTTGCAGTGGACGCAAACGCTGAAGAACGGCGTGTTCTCCTTCGCGTGGGTCAGGGCCTCTGGGGTGAAGTCATTCAATCGCTGCCCGATGACGACGAGTGCCTCGTGCATGATGCCAGCAGCCCGCGGGCGGACAGCCACGGCGAGATGTGTCATCTCCGGCTGGTCACGATGGACATACTCATGGAAGCGCTGGAGGAGTTCCTTCAAACTGGGACTGCTGGCGGCGCAAACGGACACGCGGAAGTAGCGGGGCATGCCATCTTGGACCTGACTGGTGACCTTGTTGAGATCGGCGAGGTCCATGGATTCAAATTTGGACGACAGCCACTTTTCCATTTCGGGGTCCACCCGGAGGGCTGACATTTTGTCGGCGGTCCGGGCATAATTGATCTGATCCACGAGGTCGATACGGAAGCGCGCCTCGGTGTAGGGTGGGCCTGATTGGGAAACCAGTTCGGTCACCTTCATCTTCCAGCCGTTGAGCCATCCTTCCTTCAAAGCGACCAAGCTGCCGGCAAGGAGCACGGCGGCGGTGATCGCAAAGGTGAGCAGTCGGGAGGACATGATCTAGAAAATTATAGAAATTATAGAATCATGCAATTTAAAACAACTCCCTGACGAAAGTCTTACCAGTCACCAAGTCGGTGGAGGTGCCTGATGGGCTTACCTTTTGCCGACGGGCTGGATCTGGACTCGCTCTTTGAGGGTATAGAGAAGAGGCGTTTCGACCCCCCACTGGCCCATGATGGTGCCGGGAGCCTGCTGGAGCTGGTAGCCGGGTTGGCCGATCCAGAGGTATTGGTAGCCTGTGCCGTGTTGGATGAAGAGGCCGCCATGCTCCCGACCTCCCCGCAGCATGCCATCGGTGTTCACGCGTTCGGGGGCGGCGTAGTAGATGCCTTTTTCGGATTTGGCCTCAGGCAGGTAAAGACCAGCAGGGAAGGTGACCTTGCCCCATTTGTGCTCGGCTACTTGCTGTGTGGGCAGGATGATGCCGGGGGTGCCGGGATCGGGGGAAAGGATGAGCGATCTGGAGGAGCAGGAGGCTAGGAAAGTGCCCATCAGAAGGCACAAGAGGGTGGATTTCATGGTTGGTCGGTTGGGTTGAGGCAGGTGCCTGCTCAGCGAGCTGTGGAAGTGGTCAGGGGCAGGGCAGGGGAAATCACCCAGAGCTTGGGTGCGCTGGCACCGATGGCTCCCAGCAGCGTGCCAGCACGCTCGTCCGCGTCATCGCGGGCATCACCGAACCACGCCGCATGGCGTCCGTCTTTGGCGACAAACACGCCGCCACGATAGCCGCCGCCCAGGAGCACACCCTCAGTGCGCATGGGAGCAGGGGCGAGGTAGTAGGTGCCGCGTTCCGAGGCGATTTCGGGCGTGTAGGCCCCGGCTGGGAAAATCACGCGGGCGGCCTTGCATTCGCGCTTTTCCTCCTGAGCCAGATGCAGTGATCCTTTAGAGGTGGCTGGCTGGAGAGGCACGCAGGCGGACAGTACTGCCAGAGGGAGGAGGAGCAGGAGATTTTTCATGGGCTGACTTTCAAAGCATATTCCCGCCCATCCCGTCATCTAAAATCACCGTCTGATTCGCGAGTTTCCGATGGTGGAGATAAGGGGATTCGAACCCCTGACCTTCTCATTGCGAACGAGACGCTCTACCAACTGAGCTATATCCCCCTTGGAATCGGATGCGGCGGCGTTTTTAAAGGGCGAAAGCTCATTTGTCCAATTCGATTTGGCCGGGCCTGAGGCGAGCACCTGGACTGAGCGGGGAGAAAAAGGGGATGCGCAAGCTCAAACTGTTGAAAGTTAATAAATACGAATCAAAACCGTTGCCTTGGGAGGATGTAAGTGCATAATTACCATAATTTATAAAATCATGCCCACCACGCCTTCCAGTCTTGTAGCCCGCCTGCGCCTTGCCTGCATCCTCACGGTCCTCGTCTTCTGCATCCGGCATGCACGCGGGCAGGCCCCGGCCCTTGAGGGCACGGTGCCTCCGCCCGCCTCGGTGCAGCCCACCCAGGCTAGCCCAGCCTACCAGCCGATCGGAGAGGGAGCGACGGTCAAAGTCAATTTCCCAAGCGCCCCGATCCAGGCCATCATCCCGTTTTACCAGGAGCTCACCGGGCGGAAGCTGATCCTCGACTCAAACCTCGCTGGCAATCCGCTGCGCATCGTCTCGCCGCATCTGCTCACCCGCCGGGATGCCATCGCTTACATCGAATCAACGCTTTTGCTCAATGGTTACGCGTTCATCCACATGGACGCCACCACCTCGAAGCTCATCAACCATGCGGCGAACGCCAATGTGCCGTCCTCAGGCCTCCCGGTTTATAATTCGCTCAACGAGCTGCCCCTCACCGAGGAGATCTGCCACTTCGTGTTGCCCCTCCAGTATGTGACCGCAACGGATGCCTCGAAGGCTTTCACCGAGGTGATCAAACCGCACACCTACGGTGCAATGATGCCCGTGGCGAACGACACCGCGCTCCTCATCACCGAGAACAGCTCCACCATCCGCAGCATTGTCCGCATCGCTCAAATCATCGATGTGCCGCCCATGCAGACCGCGAACGAGACCATCAAGCTCCAGAGGGCCGATGTGGAGATCGTGGCGGACATCATCAACGAGATCTTCGAAAAAGACGATGAAGGAGCCGATGCCACTCAGCCCGCCCCGGTCGCCGCTGCGCCTGCCGCAGCCGCTGGAGCACGTCCGGGAATGCCTGCCGGTGTCGCCACGCCCATCAGCACGGCCTCCAACACAGGCGGCACGAACCGTGGCTCCGGCAAGCCGAAGGTGATTCCTTACCGCCGCACGAACGAACTCATTGTCTTCGCCCGCCCGGTGGACATCGCCTACATCCGCGGCCTCGTCGAGAAGCTCGACAAGCAGGACGATGGCGACACCTTCCGGAAATTCCGCCTCCGCCACCTCGACGTGCGTGACTTCCTCGCCTCCGCCCGGGACACCCTCGCTCGTGACACCGATATTCAAAGTGACAGCGGCGGGGCCAGCTCTGGTGGCGGTGGTCGTCGTGGTGGACGCAGCAATCAAACCGTCTCGCGTGACGGCGCAGGTGCTGACGCATCTCGCAACAACGCCAGCAATGGCTTCAACAACTCCAACAACGGTTTTGGCACCGGTGGCGGCTTCGGAACAGGTCTTGGCAATGGCAATGCCAACGCCAACCGCAGCCTGCTCGACGATCCCGACATCGTGGGCGCTCCTGAATCCGTTATCGTCGGCAAGACCCTGCTCATCGCCGATCCACAATCGAACAGCCTCATCGTTTCCGGCTCTCCCGAGCACATCCAGCGCATCGAGCTGCTGCTCACGGAAATGGATACCCGGCCGCAGCAGATCTACATCTCCGCCATCATCGGCCAGCTGAATCTGGGCAACGAATACAACTACGGTTTCGACGTCCTCCGCCTGCTCGATGATTTCAGCATCCGTGATGCCGCCACGGCCGCCGCTGGAGCCGCCGCGGGCGGGGCAGCCGCCACCACGACGACGTCCAACACCATCCAGTTCCCCGCCAACTTCAAAGAGTTCGCCTACAACAGGCTGAATTTCTACGGCCAGATCGGATCGCTGAGCAACTACATCAAGCTCGTCGATGGCAACCGGAACTTCAAAGTGCTCGCCACGCCCATCAGCACGGCCTCCAACACAGGCGGCACGAACCGTGG
>JBKCXA010000861.1:0-4326 GCA_046316935.1 Prosthecobacter sp. | reverse complement strand
TGCACTTCGCGAAGCGTGAAGGCGCTCGCGGCTACTCATTTGGCATCGGAAACCACTGGCGCATTGCCACGCGGCATCCGGAGGTGGCCGTGCCGCCTTGTGTGCATCGGGCGCCAGATCCGGTTCCGGGGCAAAAACGTCTCCTGTTGATCAGTTGAAGCCGCCATGAGTTACGATCCGAAAGCCTGCATCACCTGTGGAGCCTGCTGCTGCCACTTCCGCGTGTCGTTTTACTGGCAGGAGGCCGTGCAGCGCGGGATCGACGAGGCCACGCTGGTGCAGATCACGCCATGGCGGGTGGCTTTTGCTGGAACGGACCGCCTGCCCCCGCGCTGTGTGCATCTCGATGGCGCGGTGGGTGAAAAATCCATCTGCCGCATCTATGAGCAGCGACCGTATCCCTGCCGGGAACTCCAGCCCGGGGATGAGAAGTGCCAGAAGGCCCGGGCCGCGCATGGCCTGCCGCCGCTGGAGCCCGTCGGTGATTGAGTCGAGGCTCACTTCTCGATGCTGATCGTGCGCTTCACCACATAGGGATAGTCGTGAAACATGAAGCCGGTCTTCCCATCATCGAGGCGTGTCTGGATGCTGTCCTTGTAGGTGCCTTTGATCTCAGTCTCGACATCGAGCAGGTCGCTGAGGCGGCGCGTGAGGGCGATGGCAAAGGTGATCTCCAGGCGTGAGACGGTGTTCATCGGCTGTTCCATCGTGAAGCTTCCGGAGATGAAGAGCTTCGCATGGGGGCCGTCGTCACGTTCCTCGATGCTGCCGAAGGTGGCCTCCACATCTTTGAAGACCGGCAGGCCGTAGGCTTTTCCACGCGGCGCGGGGATGACGGGCTTCCACATTTCCCCCGGGCGCCGCGTCTGCGTGCCGAGGGCGGCGGGCACGATCTCCATCACGTTGGCAAAGAATTGCAGGTCGAGGATCGCGGCGTTTTGGCGCTCCACCGGTTTGCGATCCTTCAGGTCGAAGTTCCAGCCGCCGCCGCGCTGCCTGGCGAGCAAGGTCACGCCATTCAAAGCGCCACGAGTTTCTTGCGAGGCGGGAGCGGGTCCGTTCAGCGCAAACTGCGTCTCCTCGAAGGTGTGCTCACGCACCTCGATCTCCTCCGCGCCGGTGCCCTGCACGCGGCGCATGAGGTTGTGGCGCAGCAGCCAGCGGGTGGAGACGGAGCGTTTTTCACCGGAGGCCTGCTGGAGCGTGGCGGTGCCTTTTTCGACGAGGATTTCGCGTTTCTCCCGGAGCATCGTGCCGCTGCGCAGGCCCGCCTTGCCGCTGATGGCCACCGGCCTCGGCTGCTGGGCCGGGAGGCTGGTGACGAGGAGGATGAGCAAAAGGAGTGTGGCTCTCATGGCGGCCCTCTTTTATCATGGGACCACGTTTCCGGGTAACATTTCCGCCATCCGGAGCTTTTCTCACCCGACATCTTCACTCCTCCCTGTGCTCCGCATGCAGCCGCCGCGCCGCCCCAGCTGTGCACGAGCCTTCACGCTCGTGGAGCTGCTGGTCGTCGTCACGCTGCTGGCGGGATTACTTACGGCCTTCGCGGTGTTTTCGACGAAGCCGGACAGCGGACGGCGGGTGGGACTGGGGATGCAGTTTCTCGCGGGAAAGCTGCGCGAAACACGCGGGGTGGCGGCCATGCGGCTCACGCAGGCGAGGCTGCTGATTCATGCGGACCCTTCCCAGCCGGAGCTGATGTGGCAGAGCTGCGTGATCGTGTCGGAATCGGAGACAGGAAGCGGGACCTGGGAGGTGTTTAGCGAGCCTCAAAAACTGCCGCCAGGTGTCTGCTGGGTGCCGCCGGATGGCGCGGGAGGCTGGAGCGGGCCGATTTCCACGGGTGGGATGATGATGCCGCTGCCGCAGACGGCCCGCGCTGGCGCGTGGAAGCCTGGCTGTGCCTGCTGGGCCTATGAATTCACGCCTACCGGTCGCATCGCGAACCGTCATTACGATCTCATCCTTGGCGAAGGCTCCACCACAGGTGGTGTCGGCGTTTTGCAGAACTCGAAAAACTACCGCGGCCTGCGGGTGAATGCCTACGGGCATGTCATCGAGGTGGCGGATCTCGTTCCCGGCTCATGAGAATCATCTTTTCACGTTCACGCACGGCACGCGGCTTTACGCTGGCGGAGGTCGTCATCGCCGCGGGCATCGTCGCAGGCACGCTGGCGATCCTCGCGGGCATCATGTCCGTGCTCACGCGGGATGTGGCGCGAGTGCGCCCGTATGAAGCAGGCCGGCGGCTGGCCTTTGATCCGGGCCGGGCGGCGGCCGACTCGTCGAAGAATGATCCTTCGACGAGCAGCAGCAACGCCACCTCCTCGCCACAACCTCTGCCGGATGAGCAACTCGATCCTGCCAAAGGCCGCGACGAAGCCACGCCGAAGCTCGATCCCGATGATCCCGAGGCGAAGCCTGCGGATGGCACCACGCCCGCCGGGAATACGACCACGACGAATCCATGAAGCATCCGCCTCCAGCTTCACGCCATGCGGGACATGCCTTCACGCTCGTCGAAGTGCTCACGGCCAGTGCCATCGCGTTGCTGCTGCTTTCGGCTCTCGCGGGCGCGGTGATCCGGATGGGCGAGGATGGGCGGCGCCTCGGTGATCACATCGACCGTGGGGCACGCGTGCGGCTGGTGCTCGATCAAATGAGCACGGACCTCCAGTCCATCCTCGTGCGGCAGGACACGAACAACTGGCTGGCTCTCGACATCCTCGAAGAGCCCGGCAATTCCGGCCTGTGGCTCGACGCTCCCGGCCAGAAGCCCGCGTCGGATTCGCTGGTGCTCGATCCACGCACCGAGCCGGATGAAAAAGGCCGCGAGTGGGCGCTGCCGGAAGATTACCGCTTTGGCGTGGGCGGCATGTGGCTGCGTTTTTTTACCACGGCGGCGGATCGTGGCATCCTCGATGATGGAAAGCCGGTGCCCGGAGATGTGAACGCGGTCTCGTATCAGCTCATCCGCCGTGCCATGCCCGGCGTGGGCGGCGGCACTTCGGCCGGCGGCAGCTACCAGCTCTTTCGCAGCCTCGTGAAGGCAGATGAGACCTTCCGCTCCGGTTACAAAATAGAGGCCTATGCCGGTGATGGCTCGGAGGGTGGCAGTGGCGAGTTAAAGTCGCCCTCGGAGGACAGCCTCATCTGCGACAACATCCTCGACATCGGCGTCATCGTTCATGAGATGAACGCGGAGCAGCAGTTCGTGCAGGCCTTTCCCATGCGGCACAAGAGCCTGCCGCCGCTGAAGAACCCGCGGCAGTATCGCGTGCCGCAGGACGGCATCCCGGCGAGCATCGAGATCATGATTCGCGTCATCAGCCTGAGCGGTTCACGCGAGTTGCGCTCCGCTGAGGCCGCAGGGATCGATCCTGAGGCCTGGTGGCGTCTCGCGAAGCGGCACAGCCGGATGTACAGCCGCCATTTTTCCATTCCGCGTGCTTTTTGACCTTCTGAGAGCCTTCGCATGAAAAACGTCCGATCAGCCTCCACAACCCGCGAGCATGGCTTTGCGCTCGTGGTGGTGCTGCTGATGGTTTTTCTCATCCTCAGCCTCCTGATGGCCCTCATGACCTCGACCGTCATCGAGACACGCATTTCGCGAAACCGCATCAAAATGAGCCGCGCCCGTGCCTATGCCATGCAGGGCGTGCAGGTGGCCATGTGGCGGCTGCATGATGTCGGCGGGCTCGATCAAAGGGTGACCACCACCGCGGCCCTGCTCGACAGCCAGCCGGAGACGCCGGAGCCCGATGGCGTGGAGAATCCCTGGCTCACCGGCATCTGGAAAGGACGGAACATGACGCCCGAGCAGCGCAAGAAACCCATCACCTGGCTGACCAGCGGCGCGGTGGTGGATGAGCAGCAGCTCAGCGATGAGCGCACCGTTCCAGAGAGCTCCACCAGCTCGAAAACAAATGAGAAGAAGGAGCCCGTCACCCATCTCACGAAGCTGCCAGATCCCGGCCCGGATTCCGACACCGTGTGGCTGCTGCGAAAGCAGGTGGGTGAAGATCCCAAGCTCAGCGTGAAGGCACGCACGCTCGTCATCACCCGCGTGATGCGCTTCCGCTACGCGGAAAAGGACAAGCCCTACCTCATCGGTCATTACGCATGGTGGGCCGCGGACGAGGGCGTGAAGGCCCGCGCGAATCTCCCGCTGCCGGAGTTTCATCCCGACCTGCCCCCGCCCGTGGATGACGCGGCCACGCTGGCCCGCTGGCGGCTCGCGGCCCCGCAGCGTGGCATGCGCCTGATGAGTGATTTCACCACGATGCCGGACGATCAGGCCGCGCTGCACAAGGTGCTCACGCT
>JBKCXA010000860.1:0-4986 GCA_046316935.1 Prosthecobacter sp. | reverse complement strand
ACGAGCGGTCTCGATCCAAAGAGCGAGGCGGAGATCACCAAGCTGCTCCACAAGCTCTCCCGCGGCCATCCGAAGCGTGTCGTCATCAATGTGACGCACAGCCTCGCGAGCCTGGGCGACTATGACAGCGTCATGGTCATGTATCAGGGCCGTCTGATCTATCACGGGCCGCCAAAGGCGCTCACACACTACTTCGGTGTCGAGCACCCGGAGGATGTCTATCGCTGCCTGGGCGACCGTCCGGCGCAAGAGTGGGCGGATTCTTGGAACCGCAAACGCGAGAGCTACTACCAGCAGTTTGGTTTTGAAGCGAAGGTGAAGGCACCGGAGGCCGCGGAGGAGCCCGAAGAACCTGAGGAGGACATCATTCCTCATCACGAGTTTCCAGCCATCGAGCTGCCGGCGGTCACCACGCAGCTTTTCGAGCTCCTGCGCCGCCGCTGGACCATTTTCCGCCGGGACAAATCGCAGGTGTGGCTGCATCTCGCCATGCTGGTTGGATTTCCGCTGCTCGTCGCCATCTTCGCACTGGATGGCATCAAGCCGCTACGGGCACTCTCGACCTATCAGGATCAAAACATCGGGATCGAGCTGGCGAAGCGGGCGCAGCATCAGATCGAGCAGTTGAATGCCGGCAGCCTCGTGAGCGGCCTCATCATGCTCCAGGTGGTGCTCGTCACGCTGATGGCGAGCAACAACGCCGCGCGCGAGATCGCCTCCGAGCGGCTCATTCTGGAGCGTGAGAAGCTCGGTGGTCTCAGCCCGCTCGCTTACGTGGGCAGCAAGGTCATCTTCCTCGGCATCTTCGTGCTGGCGCAGAGTTTATGGATGGGACTTTTCGTCGAAATGATCACTGGCGGGCTGCCGGGAGACCTCGTCATCAAGCTGGCGCTGCTCGTGCTGGCCTCCGCGGCGATGACGAGCGTGTGCCTCGGCATTTCCGCCACCAGCCGCACGCCGGAAAAAGCCACCATTCTGAGCATCTACCTCGTCGGCTTCCAGCTTCCGCTTTCCGGTGCGGTGCTCACGTTGCCCGACTGGTTGGAAAACTGGGTGCAACCGCTCATCGCCGCCTTCTGGAGCTGGAGCGGCAGCCTCACCAGCATGCGCAGCACGGCCTTTTACGATGCCGTGAAGCAGGTCACCGCCACCGATCTTGTCGCACCGACCATCGCGGGCTTTGTGCTTCTTGTGCATGTCCTCATCGGCCTGAGCATGAGCCTCGTGGGCGTGCAAAAGAGCCAGTGGGAGTAGCCTTGGAAAGTCACGGGACTTCGCTCTCGTCCGCCACCTTCATGCCGGGCAGTTCCTTCGCCTTGTCCGCATAGCGGTCAAAGCGATTCGAGAGGATGAGCAGCGTGGGTGCCCACAGGCCCACGAAGATGCCGAAACGCTCCGCATGCGCCTGCTCCTCCGGTGTTTCGCCGTTTTGAATCCACCAGATCCAGATGGAGAGGAGGATGCTGAACATGCCTGCTTGGAAGCAGATGGTGCTGAGCGTGCGGCAGATGGAGGAATTCATGACAGCAGAGTGTGCCATGCACCACAGCACGCATGCAAGCCTGCTGACGAGCCGTCACAAGGCTGGCTCACCAAATCGCAGGCTAGACGCACCGCAGCGTCATGACTCACCACGACCACTGAAGGCCAAAACGGCCAGCGAGAGCGAGGAGGTCATCGCGCATGCTCCACTCATCGGCACGGGCTTCCATGTCCGCTGGATGGCGGTGGCTGGCGCCTTTGAGAGCCATGCAGCCGGTGTTGTCACCGATCTGGCGAATGGCTTCGATCTCTTCGGCGCTGAGGCATTGCTCCGGCAGCGCGGCGAGGTCGTCGAGCTTGCTCTCAATGGTGCGGGCACCTTCGCCATGCTCCTGAATGAGCGTGGGGACGACGCTTTTCACGGCGGTGTTGCCCAGCGTCCACAGGCACGCGAGTTGCAGCATGCTGAGGCCATGCTTTTGAGCAAAGGGGCGCACTTTTTCGAGTTTCTCGACGCCATGCTCGATCCAGTCACCCGGACGATGTGTGCGATGATCGCCATCACGGAATTTGTGGCCGGGCTTCACGTCGTCGTGGAAAAGACCGCCGTAATCGACCACGCGGGCCATGATATCGACCTTGTTCTTCTCGGCGGCGGCGAGCACATGCTGGCCGGGCCAGGGCTCGAAGGGATTCAGAATGATCATCGCCCAGTCCATGCGGTCGCCGTAACGCTCGAAGCACTCGATCATGTCGAGCGTGAAGCCATTCGCAGGTCCGGGGGCGATGCCGAGGCGGTCGGTGAGACCTTCCGTTTTCAGCGTGGTGAAGGCATCCCACACCTTTTCGCTGGTGTAGCTGATGCTGTCCGGATTGTGGAGCATGAGCAGGTCAAATTTCGAGGTCTGGCAGCGCTCAAGGCTCTTCTCCGTGGCCATTTTGAGGTAGTCGTAATACTTCTCCGGGCCGCGAAGCGAGGGATCAGTGAAGCGCGGGTAGCCGCGGGAGCCCTGGCGGATGCCTTCGTAAATGTCATGGCCCACGATGCCGACGAGGCAATACTCCTCACGAGGGATGCCTTTGAGCGCCTCGCCCAACAGGGCATCCGCACGACCCACGCCATACACATCAGCGGTGACAAAAGTTCGCACGCCTTTCTCGAACGAATCGCGCATGAGCTGCTTGTAATGTTCTTCGGAGAGTTGTTCGCCGTAGTGCATGAAGCGGCCGCCGCTCCAGGTGCCGTAAGCCGTGCGTGTGAGATTCATGGTCGTTCGTTGGGGTGGGGTTGAAGGTGGGACGGGCTTCTTACCGCGCCGCCGGGGCGTTTCAAACGATCCCTGCATGCGGATTTTGGCATCCACCGGGTTTGAACAGTTCACGCAGGACGAATCTCGAATCCGCTTCATCCTCCGCCCGCTCATGCTTCGCCGCTTTTTTGCCCTTTCCACCCTCCTCGCCGTCTCCACGGCGGCGGCGGATTGGCGGGATGACATCGGCCTCACCCGGCTGGCGGCAGAACTCGGCCCCGCCATGCCGACCGGAGCAGGCATCCCGCTGCTGCAAAGCGAGGCCAACAACATCACCTCCCCGCCGAACTACCTGCCGCAAACGGGTGGGCCTGATCCCTTCGGCGGCAGTGGTCCCTTTGCGGGAAAGACCTTTCACCCGGAATCCGGCGCAGGCACGGAGCTGGGCCATGCTGGCAGCGTGGCCTCCTATTTCTACGGCACCTACATCGGCGTGGCCACCGGAGCCGTGGAAATCCACAACTACACCGCCCTCGACTTCATCAACCGGCTGACGGTTGGCACCGCTCCAGAGGTTTTTCCCGGTCGCGTGCAAAATCACAGTTGGGCCGGCAGCTTCGGCAGCACTTCAGTCGATACCGATGCCATCCGCGCCTTTGATTTCATGATCAATCGGGACGCGCGCATCGCCACCATCGGCATCTCCGGCGGTTCGTTGCAGCCGCTTCTCGGTGATACCTACCACGGCATCACCGCCGGCATGCGCAGCGGCAATCACAGCATCAGCGGCACGCTCACCGATGGCGCAGGCCGCATGAAGCCGGACCTCGTGGTCAATCTGGATGCCACAAGCTACGCCGCGCCCGTCATCGGCGGGGCTGCGACATGCCTGCTCCAGGGAGCGATCGCCTCCGGCAATGCCAACGCCGAGAAACCACAAACCATCAAAGCCATGCTCCTGGCCGGAGCCTCTAAGCAGAATCTGCCTCAATGGCAGCGTGATAGCACGGCAGAACCTTACGATGATGTTTTCGGCGCGGGTGAACTGAATCTCGCTAACTCCTGGCACATCCTCCAGGCAGGCGAGCAGGCGTTTTCGACGACCACCGAGGTCGCTTCACGTGGCTGGGACTTCGCCACGACCACGAACAACGCCGCCGGACGCCGCTACTTCTTCACCATCCCGGCTGGAAGCATCGCCGAGACCTTCTCCGCCGCGCTCACGTGGCATCGCAGCCTCACGAACATCGCTGAAAACTACACCAGCAGCCTGACCAACCTCACACTGAAGCTTTACGCTGCCAGCGGCCTCACGGCGGGGGCTTTGATCGGCAGTTCAACCAGCACTGTGGACAACGTGGAGCACCTCCACCTCTACAACTTACCACCCGGCCAGTATCTCCTCGAAGTCACCGCGACCGCCAACAACCGCGATTACGCCCTCGCGTGGGAAGCATGCCTCGGTGAAGGCCCCAAGCTCACGGTCACAACGATGACGGCCAGCAGCATCTCCTTCAGCGCTTCCACGCTCGATCCTTTCGTCACCTACACCCTCGAAAGTTCCCCCGACCTCACCACCTGGACCACCGAACACACTTTTCGCACCGCCGACACCGCGCCTGCCTTCCAATCGAACTGGCAGGACACCTCACCCGCGCCCGGCAAGCAGTTCTACCGCCTGCGCTGGACGCCAGTGAGGTGAGGAGTGCCAGGCTGGAAGTTCCAGTGGCGGTTCACCGCTCATTCGTTAAAATCATGCTTCATGAGCACCCTGTCACAGGCATTCACGCCGATTGAAGAACGACTCGCTAACATGCAGGCAAAGGCTGCCTTGAAACGCGAGGAGGTGCTGACCCGCTATCGTGCCTCAGGCTGTGACTGGCGGAGCACCGTCGGAGCCTTTCAAAATGACGCCGACTACGACAACGCGATGAAACAAGGGCGCGAATGGCGTGAGCAGGCCAACCTTGATTCTCTGGATGAGGATTCTTGACACAGACCATCACTCCGAACTCGATCGTGCCTCTGCGCCGGGCGAGCGGTTGAAGCAGCGGCTCTCGCAAGCGCATGAAGACCCGGCGGTCACGCTCGTCACGGTGGAGGAACATCTGCGCGGCTGGCTTGCTGAACTGAGGCGCGAGACGAATCCGCACCGCCAGATCAGGCTCTACGACAAGCTCGGCAGCCAGTTGGAACTCTTCTCCCGCTGGATCGTCCTGCGCTGGGACGAGGATGCTGCGGACCTTTTTATGGC
>JBKCXA010000859.1:0-5935 GCA_046316935.1 Prosthecobacter sp. | reverse complement strand
ACGCTCAGCCATTCGATTCACAGCGCTTCCTCACCGAGATGCTCGCGATCGGCATCTACAGTGGCATCGTGATCTTTGTGGCCTGGCTCGTCGTGTTCTGGCCTGTGGACGTCATGGTGCCGGACCATTCACGATTACGACGCCCTGTAAAAGCGGCGGTTTGCGGATTCCTCGCGGTTCTGCTGCCTTACTATTCAATCATGATAGGCTACTGTTTGTTAAATGACTTGATCCACTCATGGACCGACTTCGCCCGATACATGGTGGATCCGTGGACAAGAAATGCGCTGCCATTCACCGCTGGGGCACTTGTAACGGGTACGGTGGCCGCATTCACACGGTGCTGGCGAGGTGCGAACATTTAGAAATAGCACGATGACCACCCTCACCCTCTTCTACGACGCTCGTTGCGGCCTGTGCAGCAGCGTGCGTCGATGGCTGTCAGGTCAGCCTGCTTATGTGCGCCTCGAATTCAGTCCCTACGATGCTCCGGAGGCCAGGCAGCTCTGCCCGGCCATTGATCAACTCCACGCTGATCAGGAAATCGTCGTCCTCAGTGATGACGGCCACCTCTGGCAGGGCGCTGGAGCGTGGGTGATGTGCCTGTGGGCCTTGCGCGATTTCCGCGAATGGTCGCAGCGACTCGCCAGTCCGGCGATGCAGGCCATTGCCAAGAAAATCGTCCACCTCATCTCCGCCAACCGGCTCACGCTGTCCTCGCTGATGCGCCTGCGCGGCGATCAGGCGCTGCACGCCTTGCCTGATGCCGCCACCGCCTGCGAGCTTCTGCCCCCGCCCCGATAGCCTCACGCCGCGTCGAGCGTTCCTTCGGGCACATGAGCGCCAACCAGTCCTCTTCCCGACTTCTCTCCCTCGATGCCTTTCGAGGCTTCATCATGCTTTTGATGGCCTCCTCCGGTTTTGGCATCGTGCAGATGGCCGAGGCAAATCCGGGTTCGTTTTGGGAAACGATTCGCCCGCAGTTCGAACACAAGGCCTGGCAGAGTTGCTCGCTCTGGGATCTCATTCAGCCGAGCTTCATGTTCATGGTTGGCATCGCCGTGCCGCTCTCGTGTGCGAAGCGTCGCGAGGCCGGGCAGAGCTTCCTTGGCATGACGTGGCATGCCTTCACCCGCGCCGTGCTGCTCATCCTCATCGCCGTGGTGCTCAGCACGCGGGCGGCGGACAAGCAGACCACGTGGATCTTCACCAATGTCCTCGCCCAGATCGGCCTCGGCTACGTCTTCCTCTTTCTCATCGCCCGTCTGGGCTGGGAATACATGACGGCGGCCATCATCGCCATCCTCGCGGGTTACACCGCCTTCTTCGCCATGCATCCACTGCCCACGCCGGAGCAGTTTGCCTCGATTCAAGGGATCAAAGTGCCGCCGGAGGGCATCCTCAACGGCTGGTTCGGGCACTGGAGCATCCACTTTAATGCTGCCGCGCACTTTGACCGCTGGTTTCTCAACCAGCTCCCGCAGGCGCAGCCTTTCGTGTACAATGCCGGCGGCTATCAGACGCTCAATTTCATCCCCGCTCTCGCCACCATGCTCGGCGGAGCACTCACGGGCGATTTCCTCATGCGCAGCCGTCTGGATGCGAAAAGCAAAGCCGTCCGCCTTTTCATCGCCGGCGTTCTTCTGATCTTCCTCGGCACCGTACTCGATCTCGTTGCGCTGCCTTCCGTGAAGCGCATCTGGACACCGACGTGGGCCATTCAAAGCGGTGGCTGGGTGCTTATCCTGCTCACCGGCTTTTACTCGCTCGTCGAGATCGCCGGATGGCGCAGGCTGGTCTTCCCGCTCGTCGTCGTCGGCATGAACAGCATCACGATCTACGTGCTGCACAGCCTCTGCGCTGGATGGATCAACGATAACCTCCACAAGCACCTTCCATCCACCGCCTTCCCCGCCGGATGGGAACCCGTCATCGACCGCTGCGGCGTCCTCCTCGTTCTGTGGCTCATCTGCTGGTGGCTGCACCGGCAGAAGGCTTTTCTAAGGCTGTGAGAAACCGCCAGAGCGATGTGGAACGGCATTTGAGGCGCTTACTCTTCCGCGCTCAAGCATTCACCGTCCCAAAGTATTGCCATCTGCGACACTCCCTGCTTGGATAGGTTTCCCCATGATTTCCTCCATTTCATCGAGCTGCACATCAACCCATTAACATCAAAAACACGTCGTCGGCTCTGCACACCCGAAAATGAATCCGGCGAAGATGAATAGCATCCCAATTGCGCCCCCCTCTCCTTGCCGAGCAACGGCGGATCGTGTCCAAAGTGGAGCAACTGATGGACTTGGTGGACGCGTTGGAAACGCAGCTCGCCGCCTCCCGCGCCACCTCCGCGATCCTCCTCTCCGCCCTCGTCGCCGAAATCACCGCATGAACAACATTCAAATCGAAAAACTACTGTCGAAGATGCCGGACATTATAAGTTGGATTGATGCCACGCTGACGGCCCATGCTGATCTGGCCCGCCCGGCCGCTAGTTTCGGCTTTAAGCGGCTACTCGACTTCTATTCGCCTCAATTCCTGGAAGCGGCCAAGGTGGTCGTTGTTGAGCGAGTTCCGGTTCCACCTTTGGAAGCCCTTGGGTTGCCGGAATTAGCCGACTTTGAGCGAGGTCAGTACGTCGGAATGACTTTTAAGGACACCTATTTTGTTGTGGCAGCCGAAGCATCCCGAGAATCGCTTCACTTTCATGAATTGGTCCATGTGGTTCAATGGGCGCACCTGGGTGTCGAAAGGTTTCTCTCCGCATACGCCGCGGGCTTGGCAATAGAGGGTTACCGGAACAGCCCGTTGGAGGTAATGGCATACGAACTTGAAGCGCATTTCGAGAACGGCGGCAACCCGATCGATATCGTGGCAACGGTTCGCAGGCAGCTCAATAATGTTACTTTGTGAAAAACACCTGAACATTGCCAAAGTGGATCAACCGATGGCCTTGGGGACGCATTGGAAATGCAGCTAGCCACCTTGAACTCCACCACCGAGATACTCGTCGCCGAACTGACTCAGTTAATAGCAATAACCGATTATGAAGCACTTCCTGCTCGTGAGACACGGACTCATTGATTACAACACTCAGGCTCTCAATGAAGATGGGCGTGACTTTGCACTCACACTCACAAAATTGGTAAAGCTATACCCGATTGAATGCATCATCACTGATGAGGAGGAACGGTGTGTGGACACGATTAAACCTCTATCCACCTCACTCAAAATCGATCCCATTCTACTGTCGAAGATGGACTTTTCGAATGCTGTGGATGTCCTCAATCGAGCACCAAGTGCTACGACGTCGATTATCTGCTATCGCATTGAATCAGTTAACCCTCTTCTTGAAGTGCTGAAGTTGCCGATTTTCACCCCTGAAACACGTGACAGTGCATACGAATTCATTTGGTCCATCCATCTTGGAGGCAACGGCGGAGTGGCCGAGCACAAACAAATTCCCACAGGATTTAGGAAACCTCAATGAACGGGATAATCTTGTTCCCTCGTTGGAAACGCAACTCGCCGCCAACTTCCTCTCTGCCCACGTTGCCGAACTGACTCCTGCATGAAAATCTTTTGCTTTCACGGACCCAATCGCAAAACCAAAAGCGGCATCAGTTCTAAGCTCTGGAAAATCGAGCGCCGTGGCCGCAAGCTGTATATCTGGAATGGGCCGGCGGACATGATCGGACGCAAGACTGTTGTTCGAGCCAAATTGGTCGCTCGTGTGATCTCGTATAAGACCGAGGAAGCCGCCCGGGCCGGAGAGGCGAAGCGCATCCAAGCCCAAAAGGCGCAGGGCTACTACCGCAAGCCAAGGAAAAAATAAGCCCCTTGCGCCACCGCAGCCGAACTCACGGCGGGATGAACTCTTCCTCTACTCATGCGCTCCGTCATTCCTGAAAAACTGCTGCGCCTCATCGACGAGATCGACGACCACGGTCACGCGGACCTCGACCGATTGAAGGTCGTGACTCCGTGGTTCAAGCCTGCGGAGCGGCCTGGCATTTTTGGCCTGTGGGCGGCAAAACGAGCAGCCGGGCGGAAAGGAAAGACCATCGGAGAAGCCGGGAAGTTGCTGGATGAAGCGCGGAAGCTGCTGGGTGGCACCTCGACCCGGCAAACCTTTCTATACTGTCCAGCCCGGCAGGATGCTGAATGGCTGCACGAGCAAGCCGCTGCGCTGCTGGCCCCCATGAAGGCACATCCCTGCCGGCCTCTCCATCTGGTGCGGCAGGGCCTGGCGCTCCATCTCGGCCTCAATCAAGGCCCTGAGGCCGCACACGCCATGGCGAGCGCCTTCTGCCAGCATCATGACCCGCGTCTCGGCGAAACCCTTTGCGGCCCCAGCCGGACAAAGCTCTTCGACATCATCGACTTCATGCACCGCATCGAGGCCATCGAAGAAGACAAAGGTCGCTGACTGTTTATCCTGTCCGTCCAACCACCATGCCTTTCACCGACGAAGAACTCACGCGGCACCTCCGAGTGCTCGAAGATAACTTTTGGTCCCACCGCCGCCCGCCACTGCACTTGCGTGACAAGGTGCGCGAGGGCCAGCGCATCCAGGACCGCACCATCGAGCTCTTTTTCGTGCGCCCGGCCTTTCAACGCCCCGGCGAGTGGGTGGAGGAAAGCATCGCCAAGGTGCAATACATGGTGCACCAAGGCGTGTGGCGGATCTTTTAGAAACGCGCCAGCGGCCGCTGGTTCCGCTACCAGCCCTGCCCGGAGGCCCCTTCCCTCACTGAGGCCCTGCACGTAATCGACAGCGACCCGCACGGCTGTTTCTTTGGCTAGCCTGCATTTCTCACACTCCCTCCAGACAGCAGGTCAGCCTGTGGCCTGTAGGCCAGGTCTGTGACCTGGCTTTCCGCCTCGCAGAGGCGGACTACAGCACCGCCAGCGTGAGAAATGCGGTCTAATCCGGTTCTCTGTGTGATTCGAGCACGGAGGCTGAAAGCCTCAAGGAATGCAGCCCTGGGTTGGAGTGGCGAAGCCACGGAAACCCAGGGTTTGCCAGTCGCCAGCCGGGCGCTCTGAAAGAGCGCGGGAAAGCATCCGCACGTCCTCCTGCCCGCTTTCAGAGTGCGGGGTAGATCCCTTGCTCCAACCCAGGCTCTACGAGCCATGGGCTGGACTCCCAAGGGCCTTTCAGGCCCACCGGGCAAATGACAAACAGTCTGAGAAAACGTCTAAACGGTCCTTTTGCGCTGCGAGAGTTCTCACCGCATCCATCCCGCATCGCGCACGATTTGCTGAAGCTGCGGGCTGTCCTTCGAGAGCGGATAGATGTGTGTGCCCTCGCGTTCACGCGTCCACCAGGCGGGGCCTTCGGTGGCGAAGCGGTAGCGATAGACCAGGACGCGGACGAATTTCGGTGGCGAATCGGGAAAGGGATTATGCGCCAGCAGGCTGAGTGTGCCGGGATCGTTGTGCAGGAGCTTCCAGAGGAAATTCGGCACCCATTCATTGCGGCCCGGCACGCGATGCCAGGGATACCACGCGGCCCAATCAAGACGATAGTGATACGGCGAGATGATCACCGGGCGACGCATCGGATCAGTGGGCTTCGCTTTGAACTCGTAGTCCTTCCAATCAGCCATGAGATCGGCCACTTCACTATCGGTGCCCTGGAAGACGAGTTCGAAGCGCTCGCGGTCCACCGTGCCAAAGGCACCGTAGGTGTTCACGAGGTGCAGGCGGTCAAAGGAGGTGTTCATCGCCTGCTCCGAGGAGATCAGGTTCTTCACCGGTCCGATGCTCAGCCATGCCACCACGCCGGCGTAGATCAGCGAGGTCACCCAATGACTCACCCGCGTCTTTTGGCGATCCGCCGCCGATTTCTCCGCCGCCCGCACGATGGCCTTCGGCAGCACGCGACGCCAAAACGCATCATCAAAGCAGGCCAGCGCGGGAATGATCGTGAGCC
>JBKCXA010000858.1:0-3839 GCA_046316935.1 Prosthecobacter sp. | reverse complement strand
TCACAAAACACCGCATCATCATCCGGCGTGCCGTTCGCGGTCAGGATGCCGGTGACACGCATCTTCAGCGGATAGGTGCCCGCCATGTCAAAGGTCTGCTCCGGGGTCGAAAACACCGCGTCGCCCGGCTTCAGGCCGCGTTCACGAGCGAGCCGCGCTCCCACCACGCAATCGCCCAGCCGCGTAATCTGTTTGCCAGCCGCCACCCCGAGTCCGCGAAACGCAAAATACTCCAGTGCTGTCCCCACGATGGGCGCTCCCTGTGCCTCGAAGCGCACATGCAGCGGAATGCCACTCGGCGGCACCTCCTTCAAGGGCAGCGAGGCCAGATTCTCCTTCTTGAAGTAAAGCGCCGTCATCATCAGATCGAGCGCACTGCCTCGCGTGCCCACGATTTGCGGTGTCGATGCCGCGCGCGATCTCAATTCTGCCTGCGCATGCCGCACCAGCACTCGCAGGCAAAGCGGCAGCGCCACCACCAGTCCCAGCGCCGAGGCCAGCAGCAGGCTCTGGACACGATGCCGCAGCACATAGCGGAGAGCGAGGTGAAGGGCGGCGGTCATGCGGGCGCGGATAGTGCGAAGCAAAAAGGCTCTTGCCAACTTTGGATTACACGCGTAATCCGCATGGATCACATCTGTAATCCGAAGCCATGCCCGCCAAACCTGACGACGACGATCTCCCCGCCACGCCCCGCATTTCCGACGCCGAATGGACGGTGATGAAGGTTCTGTGGGAACGCGGCACCAGCACGCTCGGCGAGGTCGTGCGCGAACTCGAAGGTCGCCTGCACTGGAAACCACGCACCGTGCAGTCGCTCATCCGTCGCCTCACGGAAAAGGGCGCTCTCGCCGTCGAGGCCGTGGGCCGCGAGTTCCGCTACACGCCTGCCGTCGATCAAAATCACTGCCAGCTCGAAGAAAGCCGCAGCTTCCTCGATCGCGTCTTCAACGGCCGCCTCACGCCCTTCGTCGCCGGCCGCATGGAACGCGAGGAAGTCTCGAAAGACGACCTCGCGGCCCTTCGTGAGGTGCTCGCTCAGGCCGAGAAGAAACTCAAAAAGTAGCTGCCACTGCCTTTGCCGCGTCAGCGCCCATTTTCCAATTTTCAGTTTTCAGTTCTCAATTTTCAGTTCCCACCCGCGCCATGACCACCGACGCCCTCCTCCACTGGCTCCAGCGCACCTCCCTCGAGGCCAGCCTGCTCATCCTCGCTGTGCTCGGCCTGCGTCTGATGCTCGGCACGCGTCTCACACCATCCTGGCGCATCGGTTTGTGGTTGCTCGTCGGGGCGAAATTGATGCTCCCCGCCTTCATTCCTGCGGGTTTTGGTCTGGGAGCGCTCTTAAGGGACAAAAAGGACACAAGGGACCGAAGTGACAGCGTGATCACCGCTCCGGCGGTCGCTTCTGTCCTTTTAGTCCCTTCTGTCTCTTCCTCCGAACTCCTGCCCGCTCCACTTCCTCATTCGTCATTCACCCTTCGTCATTCCGCGCTAGCGGCCTGGCTCCTCGGCACCCTCACTGTCCTCGCCGTCGCGCTGCTCCGCCAGCGCCGCTTCCAAAAGCACCTTTCCCGCTTTCCCACTGCTGACGACCCGCATCTATCTTCTCTCCTCTCTCATCTATCCTCTCAGGCCCGCGTCCCTACGCCCCAGATCCTCCTCACCGCCACCGGCACCACGCCCGCCCTAGTCGGCATCCGCCAGCCGCGCATCCTCCTGCCTTCGGACTGGCAGACGCGCTTCACCGACCGCAGCCTGCGCCACGTCCTGCTGCACGAGCTGCATCACATCAAGCATCACGACCTGCTTTGGAACTGGGCCGCGACCGCCGTGCAGGCGCTGCATTGGTTCAATCCGCTCGTGTGGTTCGTCGTGTCACGCTTTCAGGCCGATCGTGAGCTGCGCTGCGATGCCGGAGCGCTCGCCATTCTTTCACCCGCCGAGCGACTCGACTACGGGCACACGCTGCTGCGCATCCAGGAAACCTTCTTCGCGCCACCAGCCATTGCAGGGTTGGCTCCATGCGTGCGTCACCACCCCACCCTGCGCCAACGCATCCTCATGATCGCCACCCCGACCACCCGCCAGCCCGTCATTCAGGCCCTGCTCGTCCTCACGCTCAGCGTGCTGGTCGGCTACTCCTTCACCACCGCCCGCGCCGCCGAAAAAGAAGTCCCGCCCAAAGTCCGCGAAGGCTCCACGACTCAAAAACCGTCAACAGAATCACCAAGGTCAACCGAGTCCCCGAAACCCGCCATGAAGGACGGCGAACGCGAATCCGGCAAACCCTCCGCCGAACGCGATGGCCAGCGTAAACCCAACGCCGAGCGCGATGGCGAAAAGAAACCTGGCATGCGCGATGGCGAGCGCCCGCGCACCGGCGCCCGCGACGGCGAAGGCATGAAAAAGCCCGCTGCTGAACGTGATGCGGGCACTCCTGCCCGCAAAGGCGATGGCGAAGGCCGCAAACCCTCCGCCGAATCCAGCTCCAAGCCCCGCAAAGGTGACGGCGATCGCGAAACCACCTCCTCCGGCGAACTCATCACCCTCAAAGTCATCGACGGCGGCGACACCGTCCTCATCGGCGACGAAAAAGTCCCCATGAACCGCCTCCGCGGCTTCCTCAGCACCTTCCTCCCCGACCACCCCGGCGCCCGCGTCGAAGTCACCGGCAACGACGACATCCCTCTCAAAGCCCTCCACAACACCGTCGATGCCGTCCGCGACAACGGGAACAAGAATGTGGGTATCAAGGCGGAGTAAGGTTGCATCATCGACAACTCCCAGGGCAAAGTTTGCCATGGGAGGAGAGTGCCCGCGAAAATGACGAATGAGTAATTCCGAATGACGAAGGAAACACCAATTCCAAAAGCATCAACCAACCCGCTTTCCATGTCCCCTTCGTCATTCGCCCTTCGTCATTCCTTCCTCATTCTGATTTCGTCCTTCGTCATTCCGCCGCTCGCGGCGGCTGCGACCCCCGCCGAAGTCTCCGCCGCCACCATCAAAGCGGTTTCGTTCTACCACTCCCACGCGGCGTCCCACGGCGGTTACGTCTATCGCTACAGCGCCGACTTCACCCTGCGTGAGGCGGAGGGCATCCCCGGCCCCGACACGATCTGGATTCAGCCACCGGGCACGCCGGCGGTCGGGATGGCGATGCTGGATGCTTACGAGGCCACGAAGGACGAAAAGTGCCTCGCCGCCGCTGTGGAGGCCGCGCGATGCGTTTCGCGCACGCAGCTCGCTTCTGGCGGTTGGGACTACTCGGGCCATTTTGATGCCAAGGGCCGCGAATCGAAGAATTACTGCCGCAAGGCCGATGGCACAGCCATTCCACGCACGCAGACCGCCACCCGCGAGGCGGGCTGGCACAACTGGCGTCGTCAGGACAAGAAAAACTACGCCACCTACGACGACGATGTCTCCCAGGCCGCCACGCGCTTGCTCGTGCGCGTCGATCACGCGCTCGGCGGCAAGGACGCCGAGATCAAAGCCGCCGCCGACTTCGCGCTGCACACCCTCCTCATGACGCAGTATCCCGCCGGCGGTTGGAGCGCGAATTTCGACGACGCGCCCACCGCGCCGCCGCCCGTCGAAAAGTATCCCATCAAGCCCGCCAGCTACCCCGCCGACTGGCCGCGCAAGTGGCCGAAGGACTTCACCGGCTGCTACGTCCTCAACGACAACACCCACGCCACCTTGATGAGCACGCTGCTCCTCGCCTGGCAGCTCCGTGGCGATCCAAAATACCTCGAAGCCGCCAAACGCGGCGGCGACTTCCTCCTGCTCGCGCAGATGCCCGATCCGCAGCCCGCGTGGGCGCAGCAATACAA
>JBKCXA010000857.1:0-2048 GCA_046316935.1 Prosthecobacter sp. | reverse complement strand
GCCGCAAGCCGCGTTAAGTGCGCACTCTTTCCCCAAACCGACCCCCTTTTGATGATCTGGAACGACTGGCTGCGCGTGCTGCGTTGGCGAGCCCTTGAAGAAGGCGATGCCGACGGGAAGCTCGTGAACATGGAGCGGCGGCGGGAGGCCACGGCGCACACGCGGGCTGGGTTGACGAGCGAGGAGGTCAAAGGGGATGCGCTGGATGAGCGCACGACGTCGTTTGTGGAAAAGCGCTCGGCCTGGCTCGAAGCGGAGGCGGTAGGATGGCGCGGGGATTTGATCCGCGTGCTGGAATCCCTCCGCGTGCCGCAAGGAAGGTGGAGCTGGGCCGTCGGCGGATGGATAGCGGCGCTGGTGGCGGGGTATTGGATGACGGATCTCGGGCAGGAGCGTGAGTTTAACCTGCTGGCTCTGCCGCTGGTGGGCCTGCTGGCGTGGAATGCGGTGGTGATCGTGCTGGGCGTGCTTTGCGAGCTGATGCCGTCGCACACGCTGGCGGGTCGCGGAGGCTGGCTGGCGGAACTTCTGGCGCATGGTGTGTCGAGGGCGCGGAAGGCGAAGGAGCCGAATGCGGTGGATGAGCGTTTCGCGGAACTGGCGTGGCCGCTGGCCTGGCGGAGGCTTCAGGCGAGGATGCGTGCCTGGCTGCACGTCGCCGCGGCGGTGCTGGCACTCGGCGGTGTGGTGGCGTTATATGCCCGCGGCTGGTCGAAGGAGTATCGCGCGGTGTGGGAAAGCACGCTTTGGAGTGATGAAGGTGTTAAGACTCTCTTTGGCACGTTGTTCAAGCCTGCTTCGAACGTGCTCGGCAAGGCAATCCCGCTCGAACAGGTGCCCGAGATGTGGCGCACGGCGGACAAGCCGGTTTCACCTGCTCCGGCGCTGCCGTGGATTCATTTGTATGCTGGCACGCTCCTGTTGCTGGTGATCGTGCCGCGGCTGGCACTGGCGGGCATCGGTGTGGGGCGGATTCATCGCGGCATTGCGAAACGAGCGCGGCTGCTGTCGTGGGGACCGTATGTGCGGCGACTGCTCAACGCGATCGAAGGCGGCGAGGAACGCGTGGAGGTGCTCGTGCACGGCATGGATCCCACAGCATCGCAGCGCGAGGTGTGGGAGCGCGGCATCCGCGAGCGCTTTGGCGGTCTGGCTCGTGCTGACTACACGCGCATCCCGGCGGGTGACGAGGATGATTTTGCGGCGCTCTGGCAGCCCGCGGGACCGCTGGTGGTGATGCTCTTTAACATGGCCACCACGCCCGAGGCGGAGGTGCAGCGCCGCTTGGTCAATGACATCCGCCAGCGCCTGCTGACGAAGCATCCGGAGCCGGAATTCGTGATCCTGCTGGACGGCACGAGCCTCGGCGGCCGCTGGCCGGAGGACAAGATCGCCGGCCGCGAGCGCCTGTGGTCGCAAATGATGGAGGGTCTCGGCGCGGAGGTGATTGTGGCCCTCCGCAAAGATACCGGCGTGCGAATGCTGCCGGAGAGCGTAAAGTAATCATTGTTCTTCATGGGAACCCTCACCTCCAGCGCGAGCACTTCTCCACCGGCCAAAACGGCCGGTCTGGACGTGCGCAGTGAGACGGACATCGTGACGCTGAGCCTCATCTCGCACACGAACGCCGGGAAGACGACGCTGGCCCGCACCCTGCTGCGCAGTGACATCGGCGAGGTGCGCGATGCGCCGCATGTGACGCTCTTCAACGAGTCCTACACGCTGCTGAATGATGCCGGCAGCGTGCTGCGCCTGTGGGACACGCCGGGCTTTGGTGACAGCGCACGCCTTTTGAAGCGTCTCAAACGCGAGCGGAATCCGGTGCTGTGGTTTTTGTCGCAAACCTGGGATCGCATCACGGACAAGCCGCTGTGGTGCAGCCAGCAGGCGCTGAAAAATGTGCGTGAGGAGGCCGATGTCGTTCTTTACCTCGTTAATGCCTCCGAGCCGCCGGATGCGGCCACTTACATCGCCTCCGAGATGGAGATACTCTCCTGGGTCGGCAAGCCGGTGGTCGTGCTGCTGAATCAAACCGGTCAGCCGCAGGC
>JBKCXA010000856.1:0-6922 GCA_046316935.1 Prosthecobacter sp. | reverse complement strand
AGCTGCTTCTGCGCCCGCGGATGCAGCTCGGCGCGGTCGTATTCAAAGTAGAGCGCAAGGGACTCGCCCCCTTTCGGATTCTGCACCAAGGGCGTGTAAGGGATGCCGAGCTTGCTGGCGCTCTGGGCAAAGGAGCCGAGGATCTGCGAGAGATTCACGCCCCCGACTTTCCATGGGCCGGAGGCGCTGTCGCGCTTCAGTTCGAGGCCGAATTCCGTGCTCTGCTGAAGCGATTCGGACTCCACCTGGGCGATCACCCAGGAAACCTCGGGGTTCGCCACGGTGACGATGAGCGGCTTGCTGGGCTTCAGGCGATACTGACCTTCCTCAAACACGATGCAGAGCCCCACGAGACGCTCCACGGGCACCTTCTTCTCATCCACAAACTTCTTCGCGGAGGCAAAATCATGATCGAGGAGCAGACGCACAAAATCGCTGGCAAAACTGAGCGCGTCCTGATGCTCCTCCACGGCAAAAAGCGCCTTCGCTACCATCGCAGGAGCCGGAGAAGCAGGTGTGGGAACGGGAGCGCCGGGAGCGGGTGCCACTGGTGCTGGAGCAGCCGCCGGCATGGCGGGTGGCGTGACCACTGCCAGCGCGGCGCTGGCTTCTTTCGGCAGCACGACCTTGGCGACCTTCCAGCCCATCCGCTCATCCCGCTCGATGTCGAGCTGGAGGCGCAGGGGCTCGGCGCTGCCTGGCTTCATCAAGGGCACGGCGATGCGAGTGCGGTTCTCGACGAGGCCGAGCAGCTCGACCTGATCCTCCGAGCCGGCTTTGAAGCCCATGTCAGCGAGCTTTTGCATCAACTGCGCGGCCATTTCTGCCTGAGCAGGATCGGCAGCCGAGGCGAGCTTGCCTGCGGCGGCGAAATCACCTGCGGCGAGGCTTCGCGCCATCTGCTTGCCGAGGTCGAGCGGACGGGCAAAGCCGAAGGAGGCAGGCGCTGGAGCCGCGGGGGCCGGGGCACCCGGCACAGCGGCAGGCATCGCTGCTGGCGTGGCGGCGGTGGAAGCTGCGCCCGCAGGCTTTCCAGCCTCGTTGACTGGCTTGGACGGGGCGCTGGCGGTCTCCTTCGCCTGGGTCGGGGCATTCGTGACGGCCATTTCAGCGGCCTTACCGGCTTCCATCTTCTTCTTGGTGAACAGGAAGAAAATCGCCGTGCTGATGCCGAGCGCCGCGACAATGATCAAAATCGGCACGAGGCTGTTTCCAGCAGCATGACGGCCGCGGAGGCTTGGGGGAGAGAGAGGACGCATGACCAGGAAGGAGGCGGATGAGGGTAAATGACCTCCAACAGCAGCTAAGATGCCATCACTGAGGCAGGTCAGGCAAGGTCATTCTCAGCGCAAGGCTTGCTTTCAAGCCTGCCCGCCTGGCTTTCCAGCGGCATCGTGAACCGTGCCGCCACGCACGGTGATGCTCTCCCGCGCCTGCTCCACCGGCACCGGACGCGGCGTGTTGGCCGGGCGGCCCTGCGGCCGGGCCCAGCGGATGCCATTGGCAATCACTCGCTGCACATCCGGGTGGTGGTAGATGGGATAGACCTCATGCCCGGGGCTGAAATAAAAGATGCGGCCGCTGCCCCGCGTCCAGGTGGCTCCACTGCGGAACACCTCGCCGCCTTGAAACCAGGACACAAAGATCAGCTCGTCCGGCGTCGGGATGCCGAAGGGCTCGCCATACATCTCGGACTGCTCGATCTCGATGCAGTCGCCGAGTCCCTCGGCGATGGGGTGCCCTGGATTCACCACCCACACCCGCTCCCGCTCGCCGGCCTCCCGCCAGCACAGGGCGCAGCTCGTGCCCATGAGCCGTTTGAAGAGCTTCGACCAGTGGCCGGAGTGCAAAACGATGAGCCCCATGCCCGCCAGGACCCGCTGCTGGACCCGCGTCACCGTCTCGTCCAGCACCGCATCGTGCGCCGCATGGCCCCACCACAGCAGCACATCGGTCTGGTCGAGCACTTCCTGGGAAACACCCTGCTCGGGCTCCTCAAGCGTGGCGGTACGCACCACCAGGCCCGCGTGCGTGCTCAAAACCTCCTGCAGCAGGCCGTGAATGCCCTTGGGATAGAGCGCCGCCACCACCGGGCTCTGACGCTCATGCACAAATTCATTCCAGATGGTGACGCGGATGGGAGTGGACATGCCTGCCATCAAAACCCGCCCGCCTTCGTGATCAAACACGCATTTGCGGCAGGAGGTGGAAAACCCGTATTCTACCGTCGCGATGCTTCAATGACCTCCAACCACTCGCTCATGTGTTTCTCCCAAGTGAGTGGCAGCACGCTTTCTCGTGCGTTTTGCGAAAGGCGGGCACGCTCGGTCTCACCAAGGTCGAGGCCTTCTTGAATGCGTGCCGCGAGTTCGACCGGCTGCTGCGGATGGTAGAGCATGAGGCCGTTTTCGCCATTTTGGATGTGATCAACGGCTCCATCCATCACCGAGACGATGCCGGGAAGGCCGCAGGCCATGCTTTGCAGCACCGTCGGCGAGAACGCGTCGTATTGCGTGGGATGGATGAACCAGTCCGCAGCCTGATACAGCTCGATGAGCTGGCTGGTGACGGGCACATGCCGCACCTTGCCTGCGATGCCAAAGCCGCGGATGAGGCCTTGCGCAGCGGGGCCAAGGCCCTTGCCCACGATCCAAAGCGTGGCGTCGAGCTTTTGCATGGCTTCAAGCAAGGGTTCGAGGCCTCGCCGACGATGGCTGAGTGACACAAACAGCAGCACCGGCCGCGTGGAATCGGTTTGCAGCTTCCGACAAAGCAACTCGCGAAGATTGGCGCGATCCTCGTCAGGTTGGAAGACCTTCGATTCGACGGGTGGTGACAGGATGTGAAAGCGTGAGGCCGGTGTGTGGTAGATGCCCTGGAGCTGCGCCGCGACGCGTGCGGAGCTGGTGACGAGCGAAGACGTGCCCGCAGTCGTGTGAAGCTTTTTTTCGAGATGCAGCTCGTAGAGGTGCTTCACGCTGAAACGCTGCCAGACAGGTAAAAGCTGACCGTACAGCCGGTGACAGCCGGTGCCGTTGCGATGGATGCTTTGCACGCAGGTGCGGCCAAAGCCGATGCTCACGTCCGCGCCGGCCTCGCGGACTGCCTGAGGCGCGAGGCGGTTGAAGTGCCACATCCGCAGCGTGGCACTGCCTTTGAGGCGCGGGAGCATTTTCCACTCGCACGGCAGTGTGGAGCCGATCTCGGGTGTGGTGAGCGTGCTGATGCAGGTCAGTTGATGCCCGGCCGCGGCGAGGCGCTTTGCGAATTCGATGAGAAACACCTCCACTCCGGTGCCGCGGATGATTTGATGGTGGAGGAGGGCGATCTTCATGCGCCGGTGCTGCTTGAACGTGCCTCGATCTCGCTTTCATAAAGTCGCGCATAGCGATCAAAAGCAAAAAACGCCGTCGCCACGGCAATCCACAAACCCGGAAAGCCATCGAGAAAGCCGCGACGCAGGAAGTAGGCCCGCGCAAAACGCCACACAGGCCGGAAGACGGTATGCAGCAGGGACCAGCGCTTCTGTTTCGCCTGCTGCGTGCTCAAAAAGACGCCGGAGTACTCGACATGCTTCACGAGGTAGTGGCGGATGTTTTGAAAAGAGTAATGCAGCAAATCACCATCGAGCGAGGCCGTGCTCCCTGCCACTACGAGCCGCTCATGCACCTGCCCGCCGCCATCCGCTTCCCAGCGGCTGCCTTCACGGAGGAAGAGCCTCGTTTTGCGATCGGGATACCAATCACCGTGGTAGATCCATCGCCCGAGAAACCACGTGCGCCGTGCCATCGAGGCCCCGGCATGCTTCTCGGCCTCACCACGCTCGAAAAACGCCCGAATGGAAGCTGCCAGCTCGGCGGAGACCTCCTCATCGCAGTCGAGATTCAAGATCCACGGCTGGGTGCAAAGCTCCAAACAACGGTTCTTCTGCGCCGTGTAGCCCAGCCATTCCTGGTGGATGAATCGAGCCCCGAACTCCGCAGCGATCTCTGCCGTGCGATCCTTCGAGCCGGAGTCCAAAATCACGATTTCCGATGCCAGCCCGGCCACGCTGGCGAGACAGCGGCGCAGGTTTTTCTCCTCATTGAGCGAGATGATGGAAATGGAGAGCGGCAGGCCCGGCATGCAGCCGATACTGCCGCCCCCAAAGCCCATGCCAAGCATGAAAGAGCCGGGGAGCGACAAAATTTAAGGACGCCCAAAAATAAAAGGACGCGGGCGTTGACACTCAACGGGCTGGAAGCCTATATTTTCGGCCTCATGCTCAGGCAAATCATCGGACAATCAGAAGCGCATAAGGACGATAAACGCGTCGAGGCCCCCGCGCCGGCTCCCGTAGCCGAGCGTGCCCCCATCCTCTCCGCCGCCCCCGCTCCCTCTGCACCACCCCAACGCGTTCACTCCGCACCCATCATGACATCCAGCAAAAACGTCCTCTCCAACGACGTCGAGATCAAAGGCTCGATCAAGTTCTCCCACGACCTCATCATCGACGGCAAAATCGAGGGCGAAGTGCTCTCCGACGGCAGCCTCACCGTAGGTGAAAACGCTCTCATCAAGGGTGAGGTCAAAACCCGCAGCGTCATCATCTTCGGCAAGGTCGAAGGCAACATCACTGTCTCCGAGCGCTGCGAACTCAAGAGCAATGCCATCCTCGTCGGTGACATCGCCGCCGGCACGCTCTCCATCGAAGAAGGTGCCACCTTCATGGGTCAGTCCCAGGTCGGTAAAAAAGCGGATTCCAAGCCCGCTGGTGGCCTGAACCTCGGCCCCAAACCGTAACCTTTAGCCCCTCTCCGAGTGTTCGGACGGTTTTTCGCACCGAAGTCCAGCATTCTCCCGACACCACCGAAGAATCATATCGAAGTGGTGTGTCCGGCTTGCGGCGCGGCTCAATATGAGCCGCGCCTTGTCGTTTCCACGTTCTGCAAAAAGTGCGGCGCTCACCTGACGATCCAGAAGCGCCGCGTCACCGCCTCCAAGGTCAGCCGCTCCGGTGCCGGCTACGAAGACTGGACCGGAGACAAGTCGGCTGCGCCCGCTCAGCCAGCCACTCCAGCTCCAGCGGTGGAGCCCAAACCCGCCGCCGAGGCCACACCAGCCCCCGCCGCCCTGCCTGAGGCCGTGAGCGAGGAAGATCGCACGGCTGATCTGTCTGCTTCCGATGGCTTTGGTGCCTTTTTGAAGGCCCAGGTTCAGCCCGGCGTGCCTGACGCTCCCTCATCTGAACCTGCGGCAGCTCCCGAGGAACCCGCCAAGGCAATCGACGAACCTGCCACCGGCTCTCTCCGCCGTCCCACCTCGAATTCACCGGCCCCCACGCCTGCACCTGCGCCGATGAACGCCAGCTCGATCCAGAAGATGAAGGATCTGGGCATGTATCGAAACCAGTATTTCAAGGACGCGGACTGCTTTGACTGCGGGCACAAATTCAAAACCAGCCGCTCCGCCCGCTCCGCCAACTGTCCGGCCTGCGGCGCCTACATTTCGCTCGAAGACGTGGAGATCAACATGAACGCCACGCAGCCGGTGAAGACGCGTGGTGACGTGATCATCCGCAAGCGCGGCCACCTCTCCGCCAGCAGCCTGCAATGCCGCGATCTGCGCTGCTTTGGCAATCTGGAGGCCAATGTCGAGTGCGGCGGCGATGCCATCTTCCGCGCCGCCGGCACCATCATCGGCGAGATCCGCTGCCGCCGCTTCATCGTCGAGAAAGGCTCTGATCTTGCCTTCAAGAACCCCATCCGCGCCGAGGAGGTGGAAATCCACGCCCGCATCACCGGCACCATCTTTTCCACCGGCCCCGTGCTCATCGGCACCAATGGCGCGGTGAATGGGGATGTCACCGCCCGCTCCGTCTCCATCGAGCCAGGCGGCGAGCTAAACGGCGCGATGAACATCGTCCGCGCCAAGCCCGCCACACCGCCGCCCGCGGCCTCCTGAGGCCGCTCACCCGCCATGAGACGCGTCACCGTCATTTCTGGCGTGCTCGTTTTGTTGCTTGGCGGCATCTGGGCATTTCATGCGCTGAGGCCTTACCTCCGTTTCTTCATGCAATCCCCCCTCCCCGCCCTGCCATATCCGCCTCCGCCCTCCCGTGAGCAGTGGAAAAGCATGCCGGCATCTGAGCGGCTCGCAGACTTAAATCAGCGCGTAAAGCCTCCTTTGGAGGAAACTCTTCTCCAGAACGGCTTGAAGCTCGGGAGCCCGGCCTTCATCCGCCTCTTCAAAGAGTCCGCCGAGCTCGAGCTGTGGCTACAGGGTGCCGCCGGAGCCTGGAAGCACTTCCGCACCTATCGAATCGCCTGCTTCTCCGGCGAACTCGGCCCCAAACAACGCGAAGGAGACAGGCAGGCGCCCGAAGGTTTTTACGCCGTCACCGCGAGACAGCTCAATCCTGCCAGCAGCTACCACCTCGCTTTCAACATCGGCTATCCAAACGCCTACGATCTCCAGCATCAGCGCACCGGCAGCCTCATCATGGTGCATGGTGATGAAGTCAGCGTCGGCTGCTATGCCATGACAGATCGCGTTATCGAAGAGATCTACCTGCTCGTCGCCGCCGCACTCGAAAACGGCCAGCCCGAGGTGCCGGTGCACTGCTTCCCTTTCCGCTTCACAGAGGAACGCATGGCAAAAGCTCGTGGCGAAATCTGGCACGGCTTCTGGGAAAACCTCCGCGAAGGCTGCGAGAGCTTTGACCAGCACCTCGCCCCGCCCGTCGTGCGGGCTCTCAACAGCCGCTATCATATTTCGCCGGGACGCTGAGCGTCCCATCCCAGGTCCCAGATCGGCTGTCAGGGACTCGTCGGCCAGTTCGTTGTCACCGTGCTCATGAAAAAGTCGCTTCTTTTGCCCTTCCTGCTCGCTCTCACTGCCTTCGCCGCGAATGAATCGCCGGAGGACGTCAAAATCCGCGAGG
>JBKCXA010000855.1:0-21878 GCA_046316935.1 Prosthecobacter sp. | reverse complement strand
CAAAGTGAAGGCTGACAAGCCGGTGGGGGAGTGGAACACCTTCGAGATCACGATGAAGGGCGACCGCCTCACGGTGGTGCTCAACGGTCAAACCGTCATCGACAAGGCCCAACTGCCCGGCGTGCCCGCGAAGGGAAAACTCGGTTTGCAGCATCACGGCGGCAAAAACCCGAAAACCGGCGAAATGTCCGCCGCTTCGAGCCTGATTCAGTTCCGCAACATCTCGATCAAGGAGCTGTGAGGAGAGCACGAAACTCCTTCTCGAAAGTCCAGCGGGCTCCAAAGCCTCTGTTTTTGAAACGCGAATGAAAACCGAATGATCCGCGAATGGCCGCAAAAGCCACGACGCGCCTTATTCGTGGTCATTCGCGGCCCATTCGGATTGGATTCGCGTTCGAAGCCATAAGTGAGCGCCGACAGCTTGCATTCGGAGCCGTTCTCTCGTTTATGGCGGCCTCAATTCTCAACCTGACGACAACACATGGGCGCACAATGGAAGCAAAAATGGCGTGAACTGGCCGCGGACCAAAAAGGCAAGATCGTGGGGAAGCTGGTCCGCGAAATCCAGGTCTCGGTGAGGCTCGGCGGAGCGCATCCGGAGTTCAATCCGCGTCTCGCCGCCGCCTTGATCAACGCCCGCAAGCAAAGCGTTTCGAAGGACACCATCGAGCGTGCCATCGCCAAGGGCAGCGGCACCGGCGCGGACGCCGTGCAGTTTGAGACCGTCATTTATGAAGGCTTTACGCCGCATCGCGTGCCGGTGATCGTCGAGTGCCTCACCGACAACAACAACCGCACCTCGTCCGAGGTTCGCGTGCTCTTCCGTGCTGGCAGCATGGGGAAGGTGGCGTGGATGTTCGACCACTGCGGCCTCATCGAGGCGCATCATGCCGACAAGTCCATCGACATCGAGGTCGCCGCGCTTGAGGCTGAGGCGGAGAACGTCGAGCCGATGGAGATCGAGGACGAGGAGGCCGCCGGCCATGTGGGAGCCCGTTTCTTCACCCAAACGACCACGCTGGATGCGGTGACGAAGGCTTTGAAGGCCGCCGGATGGCAGGTGACCAGCTCCGAGCTTGGCTACCATCCCAAGGAGTATCCTGAGATCACCGACGAGCAGCGTGAGGAGGTGACGAACTTCCTCCAGGCGCTCGACGGGCACGATGACGTGCATCGCGTGTATGCGGCGCTGAAGTAGGTCTCAATAGAGATCGAGCGCCAGATCCAGCGCTCTCGCGGAATGCGTGAGAGCACCCACGGAAATGGCGTTCACGCCGGTAGCGGCGACGTCGCGGATGGTGTCGAGGGTGATGCCGCCGCTGGCTTCGAGCCAGAGCTTGCGGTTCACGATTTGAACGGCTTCGCGGAGCTGCGGCACGCTCATGTTGTCGAGCAGCAGCATGTCCACGCCTTCGAGCGTGAGGAAATCACGCACCTGCTGGAGGCTGGCGGCCTCGAGCTGCACGCGGACGCCGGGGCGCTCGGCGCGGAGGCGGCGGATGTTGGTTTGCAGGGCTTCGAGGCTGGGATTGGCGGCATGGTGGTTGTCTTTGACCATGGCGTGATCGTAGAGGCCCATGCGGTGATTGGTGGCACCACCGCACTTCACGGCGGCTTTTTCGAGCAAGCGCCAGCCCGGCGTGGTCTTCCGCGTGTCCCAGACCTCCACCGGATGCGGTTTGACGGCCTCGACATAGCGCCGGGCCTGTGTGGCGACGCCACAGAGTCGCTGGAGGAAGTTGAGCGCCGTGCGTTCGGCCGTCAGCAGAGACCTCGTGGAGCCCTTGGCCTCCAAAAGAATGCTTTTCGGCTCAAAGGGCTGTCCGTCGGCGATGAGCACCTTGACCTCGATTTGAGGGTCGATCTCGCGGAACACGGCCTCGACGACCTCCATGCCGGCGACGACGCCTGGCTCACGGGCGACGATTTCCGCCCGGGAGCGGGAATCGGCCGGGATGAAGTATTCGGAGGTCACATCGCCTGGACCGACGTCCTCGGCGATGGCGGCACGGATGAGGGCAAGGGTGCTGGGATGCATCGGAAAGGAATGATAGGCCATGCTTCAGCGTGCGGAAAGGCCCATGTAGAGCTCTTCCAGCGTGCGGCGGTGCGGCTGCCAGGTGCTGACAGGCACGCCGCCGCGGACGAGGGCGGCCACGAGGTCGTGCGGCTCCATGCTCAGCGGCACCTCGACGATGCCGTGCTTGTCCATTTTCGCTCCCGCACGGTCCATCACCTCGCGGGCGAGACCCATGTCAGAAGTTTCGAGCTGGAACATGCGCCGCGTTTTTTCCTGCGAGGGCACGGCCCCTTCGAAGACCTTCCGGCCGTCTTTGATGATGACACAGCGGTCGCACATCTGCTCGACCTCGCCGAGGAGATGGGAATTGAGCATGATGGTGAGGCCGTGATGCTGGCGCAGATGCAGAATGAGCTCGCGAAACTCGCGGATGCCTTCGGGGTCGAGGCCGTCGGTGGGTTCGTCGAGCAGCAGCATCTTGGGCTGCGGAAGAAGAGCCTGCGCGAGGGCGAGGCGCTGACGCATGCCATGGCTGTAGGTGGCGGTTTTTTGCTGGATGGCACGGGTGAGGTTCACCATCTGCACCACGCGTTTCACCTCCGCCTCGTCCCACCAGCCGGAGAGGGAGCAGAAGACGCGGAGATTCTGCCAGCCACTGAGGTAGTCGTAAAAATGCGCGGCCTCGTAGATGGCACCGATCTGGCGGAGGGCTGATGAGCGGTCCTTTTGCACGCTGCGGCCACCGATGCGCACCTCGCCCACATCCGGGCGCACCATGCCAAGGGTGATGCCCATGATGGTGCTCTTGCCGGCGCCGTTGTGACCGAGCAGGCCGAGGATTTCGCCTTCTTTGACTTCAAAGCTCACATCATCCAGCGCCAGGCGGCCGGTGGGCCAGCGCTTGGTGAGGTGTTTGACTTCGAGGAGGGCCATGAGAGGGCAGATGGTGAAGGATTCGCACGAATCCGCCAGCGGATTGCGTGCCGTCGGGTCTTTTGGGGCGAAAAACGCATTTGCCCTGCCCCTCGCCAGCATGCATCACTGCGCCGGCTTTCCGCCGTCTGTTTTTTCTCCCGCACCGCCCGCCATGCAGTTCTACTTCCCCACGTCCCTGAACCTCGGCCAAGAACACAGTGAAGGCTTCCATCAGGAGCTCCTCCGCGGTCTCACGCACAAGCTGAACAATCTCCTCGCGGTCATCCAGGGCTTCAGCAGCCTCATTTTGATGACGGAGGACCTCGACCCGAGCGTCTCGGAAAACATGCAGCACATCCGCGAGGCCAGCGTGGGCGTCACGAACCTCAGCGAGCGCATTCGTGCCGCAGGCGGCTGTGCGAAGCTGAGCCCGCAGGCCCTCAATTTGAACGAGTACCTCGGACTGATTGAAGGCAGCGTCATGGACCCCTTCCAAAAAGCCGGCGTGCAGCTCGAAGCCGATGTGCAGCAGGGCCTCCCTCCCATCCTGGTGGACTCCAGCAAATTTAAGGAACTGCTCCTCGAACTGCTGAAGAACGCCGCCGAGGCCGCTCAGAAGGGCGGCGGACGCTGCGCATTGAAAATCTGCGGTCCCGGCGTCATCACGCCGGCCGAGCAGCGCCGCGTGGACATCCTTGTGAGCAACACCGGCTCGCAAATCCCGCCGGAGAAGATGCAGGAAGTTTTCCGCCCGTTTCACGGCTCGAAGAACAGCAATCACCTCGGCCTTGGCCTGACCATCGCGGCCATGCTGAGCCACCAGATGAGCATCCAGCTCGGCGTGGCCTCGGAGAACAACACGACGACCTTCTGGCTGAGCTGCCCCACGGCTTGAGAGGCTGTGCTTTGAGCATCCGGCGCGGCTTGAGTGTCAATCACGCCTGATTTCTTCGCCATAATTTCGCGCAAATGCCGCGCTGGACGCCCCGGCGTCCGTCCCGGAACATGCGCGGCATTCATCCCCGGAGGCCTTCGCTCATGAAACGCACGTCGATCCTCACCCTCGCCGCTCTCGCGGCCCTCACCGTCACCGCCGCAGCCGACACCATCACCACGCTGCGCGGCAAAACCTTCCGCGACTGCAAAATCGCCCAGGTGCACCCGGACGGCATCTCCTTCACGCATCGTGCCGGTGCCGCCAAAATCCTTTTCACCGACCTGCCAGCGTCTCTGCGTGAGAAGTATGGCTACGACCCCAAAAAGGCAGCCGCCTACTCGAAGAAGATCGTCGAGGACCGAAAGGAGCGTGAAAAGCGCACGCAGGAATTCCTCGCCCGCGAGCAGGAGGCCATCGAAGCGGCCAATTTTGCCAACGTCATGCGCACCATGCAGGCGCAGACGCAGATGATGCTCGAGCAGCAGGCGGCGAACAACAACCTCAGCTACCCCTTCGGCCCCGCCGCCTACTTCAACGGCCTCCAGGGCGTGGTGGTGAATCCGATCCATGGCCCCGTCGTCAACGGTCACGGCTACCGCGTGCGTTCCTGGGATGGTGTCGGCATCGCGCCGATCGTTTCGGGTAGCGATGGCATCTACGTCCCACCCAGCGGCGGCTATGCCTGGTATCCGCCGGTGTATCCCTCGCTCGGCTACGCCCGGCCCGGTTACCAGATCAACGGCAGCTTCAACATCGGCCGCAATGTCCGCGTCGGCGTGGGCCTTGGCAACGTCCCCGGACTCGGCCCGAATTTCGTCGCACCTCCGGCTCCGATGATCGGCACGCCCGGCAGCGCCACGATCACCATCAGCCGGTGATCGCGAAGAAAGTGCGAGAGACAAATCAATGCGCGGTGGCCTTCTCGGAACCGAGGCCCGTATGCGCACGGACCTTCAGTTCGGCGAACTTGGCCTCAGCAGCCTCGTCACGAGCGGTGCAGATGGCTCCCAGGTAAGCGGCCAGGAAACCCAGCGGGATGCTCACAATGCCCGGATTTTCGAGCGGGAAGATGGCGCCGGCCTTGCCGAACATGCCGTTCGGGCTCAGCAGGATCAGCACGATCGATGAAACCAGGCCCACGCTAAGGCCGGCAACAGCTCCCGTCGTATTGAAGCGCTTCCAGAACACGCTCAGCACGATCACCGGCAGGTTCGCGGAGGCTGCAACGGCGAAGGCGAGGCCGACGAGGAAGGCGGCGTTCACACTGGGGCCGAGGTAGATGGCGATGCCGATGCTGACCGCGCCGACGCAGAAGGCGGTGATGCGTGCCACCTTCACTTCCTGACCGGGACGGTTTTCTTTGCCGTGATGGAGCACGTTTGAGTAAAAGTCGTGCGCAAAGCTGGCGCTGGCACTCATCGTGAGGCCAGCCACCACCGCGAGGATCGTGGCAAAGGCCACCGCGCTGATGAAGGCAAAGAACAGCTCGCCGCCGAGCACTTGAGCCAGGATGGGAGCCACCATGTTCGTGTCCGGTTTGCCATCAGCGGTCAGGATAAGCGACTTCTTCAAGATCGTGGCGGCTCCAAAGCCGAAGAAGGTCGTCATGATGTAGAAAAGGCCGATGATCGCCATCGCCCACACGACACTGGAACGCGCGGTCTTCGCATCCGGCACGGTGTAGAAGCGCACGAGGATGTGCGGCAGCCCCGCCGTGCCGAGCACGAGGCCGAGGCCGAGCGAAACGAGGTCCAGCGGGCCCCACGGGCCAGCGACGGCCACGCCATACTTCAGGCCGGGTTCGAGCAGGTTCTTCGGCTCGGCAGTTCCGGCGTAGTCCGCTTTCGAAACGGCCTCAAAGAAGGCCGCGAAGCTGTAGTTGTGATATTTGAGCACCAGGTAGCTCAACAGAAGGGCGCCAGCCATGAGCAGCAGCGCCTTGATGATCTGCACCCACGTCGTGGCCAGCATGCCGCCGAAGACGACATACACCAGCATCAGCACGCCCACACCGATCACCGCCGGGGCGAACTGAAGACCGATGAGCTTCTGGATGATCACGCCCGCGCCCACCATCTGCGCAATCATGTAGAAAGTGGAAACGGTCAGCGTGCTGAGCGAGGCGAGCGCCCGCACCGGGCGGGGCTTCAGGCGGTAGGCCAGCAGATCGGCCATGGTGTACTTGCCCGCGTTGCGCAGCGGTTCGGCGACGACGAGCAGCACGGTGATGTAGGCCACCAAGAAGCCGACGGAATACATGAAGCCGTCGTAGCCGCTGAAGCAGATCATGCCGGAGATGCCCAGGAAGCTGGCCGCGCTCATGTAGTCACCCGCCACCGCGAGGCCGTTCTGCCAGCCGGTGATGCTGCGCCCGGCGGCGAAGTAGGCGCTGGCACCGGTGTTTTTCTTCGCCGCCCAGAAGGTGATGAGCAGCGTGAGCGCCACGAAGGCGAGGAACATGATGAGAGGGACGGACATGGCGGAATAAAAAGACGAATGACGAAATCAGAATGACGAACGGAGAGCCGATCAATGCCCGTGGATGACGGCCGCGGCTTCCTTGTCCCATTTCGCGGCGACGCGGACGTAGATGAAGGCCACGATCCAGGCCATGAAGAACTGCGAGAGGGCGAAGACGTAGGCGATGTTCACCTTGCCCCAGACGGGCTTCTTCATGAGATCCGGCCAGTAGCCCACGAGCACCGGCAGAGCCAGGTAGTAGGCGAGGAAGAAGATCGTGGCGGTGACGATGAACTTCGCTTTCCGGCTCAAAAGGCTGCGGAAGGCGGGTTTGGCCTCGATTTCGGCCCAGTTCACGTTGGAATTTTCGGTCATAAGGGCCGCGAGGTTAGGGATAGGCCCCCGGTTTGGCAAGGGAAGCTTCGCCGGGCGGCTCGCATTGACTTTCAAGGCCACGACGGCAGCCTCGGGAAGCATGTTTCGCCTTGTTTTGATCCTCCTCGCCCTCGGATTCGCCTCCGTGAGTTCACAGGCGCATTCGGTCCATGAATCGAACGGCGAGATGGAATGGAACGCGGTCACACGAAAGCTCGAAGTGAGCCTCACGGTGTTTGTGAACGACCTCGAGCTGGCCCTCATCCGCCACACCCAGAAAGAACTGCGCTTTGAGAAAACACCCGCGGAGGTGCTCGATGCGCAGATCCGGCGTTACCTGGAGCAAACCTTCGTCGTCACGGATGCCGGCGGCCAAAAAGCCGCGCTGAGCTGGGTCGGGCGTGAGCTGGATGATGACACGCAAAAGACCGACGAACCGACTGTGACGCTGTTTTTTGAGGTGAGCCTGCCCAAAGGCCTGCCAGGCTCGACGATGCGATTGACGCTGTTTTCCGAGCTTTTCGCCGATCAGCTTCACCTGATGCTGTTCCGCCATGGCGGGCAAAAATCGGCGTGGCAGCTCAAGAAGGGCGATGACACGCGAAAGCTCGACGCCGCGCCGTGAGGCTTGCCTCATCCATGGCCGAGAGCTACTCGTTGCGCCGCCGCAACCAAGCCGGCCCGTCATGAGCGTCAGCCACCCTCCTTTCAAAGAGCCGCGCATCCAGCAGTTCCGCGCCCTCATCCACATCGCCCGTCATGGCAGCTTTGTGAATGCTGGCGATGCCGTCGGCATGGCCCGCTCCTCGATCTGGCGGCAGATCCGGGCACTGGAACAGGACACCGGCAGCAAGCTGATCGAGGTGCAGGGCCGCAAGGTGCGCGTCACGCCTGATGGCGCCCTTCTCGCGGAGATCGTGGAGCCGATGATCGAGGACTTTGAGAAGGTCATCCCCGAGTTTTCCCGGCGGAAGGACGAAGCACGCCGCACCCTGCGCATCGCCGCGCCGCCCCAGGTGCTCGCCCATGAGCTGCCGCACGCCCTCGGCGAGATGCGCCGTCGTCACCCCGATGTGCGGATCATCATCACCAGCGTCACCTCCGGCACCGCCATCGAGCAGCTGCTGCATGATGAGGCGGATGTCGCGCTCGTCGGCCACATGGACCGCCTCAGCACGGAGGCTGGCAAGCTCAACGCGGTGCCCATGACCAGCTTTCCCATCGTGGCGCTGCTCCCGCCCAGGCATCCTCTCAACGGCAAAAAGCGCCTCACCCTCCAAGACCTCGCCTCGCAGCCCCTGCTGCTGCCCCCACAGCGCTCCAGCTCGCGACCGCAGATCGACGCCGTGTTTTCCAAGCACGGCCTGCTCACCGGACTCAATGTCACGCTCGAGGCCAATGTCTTCAACGTCGTCATCCCCTACGTCCTGCTCGGTTTCGGCACCGCCATCCTCGGCGCCAGCCGGAACTACATCCAGGGCGAGTTGAAAGGCATGGCCAAACGAGGCGAGCTGGGCCTCTGCGACCTCTCCCATCTCTTCGGCGACGAAAAAGTCTTCTTCGCCACCCGCCCCACCCGCGTCCGCCAGCCCCACATCGACGACTTGAGGCGGTTGTTATGTGGGCGTTAGGGAGTGCTTTCCAAACCTGGAACACTCAGCCGAAAAGATGGTCAAACTCCTTGTGCGGGCCGATCCAGAACCACGTCACGGTGTCTCCTTGGCGGTGAGCCACGGCCCGCAAGTCCAGGCTGACTCTCACAGACCAGACATCTTCTTCGCCGGCGAGCTTTTTGAACCTCAGCGAAGGGTGTCCCGGGTCTTTCATGAAGGTCTCATAGGCCCAAGTTGCCGCTTCTTGCTGCGAAGGCGTCAATGTGTAAAGACAGCGCCAAAACGCGGGTGTGACGCGCGAGATCACAGTTTGGAAAGATCGAGCGGTTCACTGCCTTCGGCCAGGGATGCCTGCATGAAGGCCCGCAGCTTTGGCCGGGGACGCGGATCGCCAATGATCCTCTCCCACGCCGCATCGCCATTTTCTTCCACGCGCTGTTTCATAAACATCACATAGTCCATCACGGAGAATTGCTTCTCCTCAGGCAGCGTGGCGACTTCCTCAGCGATGGTCTGGGCCAGTTTGGGCAAGGCGATGGCAGGCATGCTGTAATTGTAGGCTCCGCGCTCTCGGCTTGCACCCAAAAAAACCGCCAACCCCGCGTTGCCCCCGCCCTCCCTCTCGCTTTCATCCGCCGCCATTCGTTATTCGACATTCTGGTTTCGTCATTCCCCTTCCCCGCATGCCCAAGTACATCCTCACCATCGGCCTTGAAGTCCACGCGCAGCTCACCACGCGCTCAAAGATGTTCTGCGCCTGCCCGGTCGAGTATGGCGCGGAGCCGAACACGCACACCTGCCCCACCTGCCTGGGCCTGCCGGGCGCTTTGCCGGTGCTCAACAAGGCCGCCATCGAAAAGACGCTGCTCACCGGCCTCATGCTCGGCTGCGCCACGCCGCCCGTCGTGAAGTGGGACCGCAAAAACTACTTCTACCCCGACATGCCAAAGAACTACCAGATCAGCCAGTTTGATCTGCCTCTCTGCCTCGGCGGCGGCGTCCCGCTCTATGATTTCGCTTATCCCAAAGATGCGCAGAAGACCATCGCGAACCCCGGCAAGGTCGTGAAGCTCACCCGCATCCATTTGGAGGAGGACGTGGCCAAATCCACCCACCACGACCGCTTCACCACGATCGACTTCAACCGCGCTGGCACGCCGCTGATGGAAATCGTCAGCGATCCCGACATCGACAGCGCGGAGGAAGCCGTCGCCTACCTCGGCAGCCTGCGGCAAATCTTGCTCTACGGCGGCGTCAGCGATGCCGACATGGAAAAAGGCCAGATGCGCTGCGACGTGAACATCTCCGTCCGCCCCGAAGGCACCACCGAACTCGGCGCGAAGATCGAGCTGAAGAACATCAACTCGATGTCCGCCATCCGCCGCGCCATCAAGTTCGAGACCGAGCGCCAGATCGACGCCCTCGAACGCGGCGAGAAGCTCATCCAAAGCACCCGTCGTTGGGACGATGACCGCGGCGAGACCACGCTCATGCGCACGAAGGAAGACGCGCACGACTACCGCTACTTCCCCGATCCCGATCTTCTCCCGCTGCACACCTCCGATCTGCTCGCCAGCGTCAAACCGCACGTCCCCGAGCTTCCACACGAAAAACGCGCCCGCTTTGAGCGCGACTACGGCTGCTCCGCCTACGACGCCAGCGTGCTCAGCAGCGAGCAAGCCCTCGCCGCGTGGTATGAAGCCGCCGTCGCCGCCGACAAGGCCGTCCCCGCCAAAAAGATCGCCAACTGGGTGCTCAACGACCTCCTCGGTGCTCTCAACGACCGCAGCCTCGCCATCACCGAGTGCCCGCTCGCACCCGCTGCACTCAGCAGCCTCGTTTCGACCGTCGAAGCCGGCAAAATCAGCAACAACCAGGCGAAGGAAGTCTTCGCCGAGATGCTCGACACCGGCAAACCCGCCGCCGACATCATCAAGGCCAAAGGCTTCGAGCAAGTCAGCGACACCGGCGCTCTCGAAGCCATCGTCGAGCAAATCCTCGCCGCGAACCCTGACAAGGTCGCCGAAGTCAAAGGCGGCAACGACAAAGCCATGAACTGGTTCACCGGCCAGGCCATGAAAGCCAGCCAAGGCAAAGCCAACCCGAAAATGGTCACCGAGATCGTGCGGAAGAAGGTACTGGGGTGATTCGGGATTGCCGAACTCACTTCTGGCGGTTCAAATCAAAAAATGCATCTACTCGCCAGTTGGCTCCTTCCATCCGCAGCTGTTTTGACTGCCAGTGGGCTGTTCACCTGGCTGATGATGCACATGGCCTTGGCACCGTGGCGGAAAAGCATCGGCCAGCATTCGACGGAGCGTGCGCGGCTGCTTTGGACTGCACGCCGGACTCTCATTTGGGTTTCACTGGCCTGTGCGATTCTCGGCATCTCTTTTCTGACTGAGTCCCGTGTCGCCTTGCCGCCTTATGTGACGATCGCGGTGATCGTCGCGGGCGTCATGCTGGGTTCCTTTCCGAGCTCCTCTGAAATCGAGCCACGCTATGCTTTCGGTGTCTGGCTGCGACAGACTCTCTGGCAGCTCGTGGTTCAGTTTGGTCTTCTTGCCATCGGCGTGGGTCTTCTGACCAGCATGCCTCAGGTGATGAGCAGCGCGGCATGGTGGCGCACTGGCTTCGGGCTGGTCGCTGTGGGCCTCATCCTCAGCGGAGCATGGCTGCCGTTGGTGATGCGCACGAAGCATTCCAGCGCCGACCTGACACGGATGCAGCAGCGGCTGGAGGAGATCGCTGCCCGTGCCACGGCGAGCACCGGGGTGCGGCCACGATACGTCTGGATAGGCCGGACGCCCATGCCAAACGCCTTCGCCCTGCCCTTCATCAACGCGGTGGTTTTCACCTCCCGCTGCATGGAGGAACTCGATGACGAGGAGTGTCTCGCCATCATGCTGCACGAATATGAGCATCTCCAGGAGTCTTGGGGCGTGCGGCTGACGAGGTTGTTGGGAGCGATGAACCTCTTCTCGTTCATTTTTGTGACGCCCATGATGCACAAATGGGATGCCAGCGGCCTCCTGATACTCGTGGCAGTCTTTCTTGTCATCAATCGTGCCACTGTCATGCTGCGCCGTCGGATGGAGCATCGTGCCGATGATTCTGCGATTGGCCACGTGGAGCACTCCGCGGTCTATGCACGTGCTTTAGAGAAGATTTATCGGGCAGGCCAGTTGCCCGCGGTGATGCCCGGGAAACAGATGGTTCATCCAAACCTCTACGACCGCATGCTCCAAGCCGGAGTCACCCCTGACTATCCCCGCCCGGCTCCACCTGCACGTGTATCCGGGCCGGGCTGGCTTTGCCTGGCGCTGACTGTCGCGGGCTACTTCCGCTTGTTTTCGTAATCGCTCCGATCACCGCCGCTGCAACGCCCGGTCCACCAGCCCCTCGTAAATCTGACGGCGGGCATCGAGGCCGAGGCCTTGATTGCGATGGCCAAACATCGTGCGGTTGATCTCTTCGCGTTGCGAGGTGTTGAGGCGCGAGAGTTTCTCGACCATCTCACGCGGTGGTTTGTCCGGGTAGCCATCAGCCAGAAAGCCGTCTTTGTAGTTCAAGGCGGCGGCCTTGGCCTCGTTCATCTGCGAGGTGCTGATGGCGGGCAGGTTCCCGCTGCTGCCTCCACTTCCGCTGCTGCCACCTTTGCCACTGGAGCCGGACTTCGCCGGACGTGGCGGCGGCTTTTGATAGCGGATGGACACGACCTCGCCACCGCGGATCTGAATCTTCGCCGACCACGTCTCGGTGCGGGCCGGATCACCGCCCACACTGATGAGCTGCCAGCCATCGCGGTTCGGCTGTCGGGAGACGATGGTGGACTCCATTGTCTTCGTGTCCATCAGCGTGGCGAAGGTGTCCTGATCAAACTTTGCCACGCCGGTGAGGATCAAGGAGTCGGAGATGCCCAGCGACCGCGTGAAGGGCGGGTTCGCCATCAGAGCATCGAAGGTCTCGTCCCGCATCGGGCGTGGAATGGCCCCGTCATCCTGCGCCCGCGCGGCCAGGACAGCCAGCCCGGCGGATAAAACAGGAACAAGGAGGAAACGCATGGGCTGCCAATACGGCTCCAAACCCTGCGGACCATTCAAACAGAAACACGATTGACCACGAAAGGCAGGCCCGCCAGCATCCGCCATCTCCACCATGACACGCAGCACCTTCCTGAAGACCACCGTGGCCGCCGCAGGCCTCACCGCCTCCGCCGAGGCCGCCGAAAACGGCGGTCGCGAGTATTTCGAGATCCGCAAATTCACGCTCAAGAGCCCGGAGAAGCAGCCGCTGCTGGAAAACTACCTGCGCGATGCCGCGATCCCGGCGCTGAACCAGCTCGGCGTGAGCCAGGTGGGTGTGTTCCTGCCGGAGAAGCCAGAAGGCGCGGCCGTGGTGTATGTCGTGTTGCGTCATGCCACACTGGAGAGCCTCGCCAAAGCCACCGACCTGCTCGGCGAGACAGCGGTGCAGCAGGCGGGCGCGGCCTACCTGGGTGTGAAGGCGGAGGAGCCGGTGTATGAGCGCATCGAGAGCTGGCTCACGCGCGGCATCGGCGGCATGCCCGCGATGAAACTGCCGCCGAAGGGCAGCGGGCTCTACCAGCTCCGCATCTACGAAAGCCACAGCGAGAAGGCGGCCAAGAAAAAGATCGAGATGTTCGACATCGGCGAGCTGGCGATCTTTGCGCGGTGCGGCCTGAACGCGGTGTTTTTTGGCGAGACGATCGTCGGGCCGCTGATGCCGAACCTCACCTACCTGCTCGCCTTTGCTGACACCGCCGCGAAGGACGCCGCCTGGAACACCTTCCGCGCGGATCCCGAATGGGCGAAGCTCAAAACCACGCCCGGCTTCACCGACAAGGAGATCGTCTCCCGCATCACGAACCTCCTGCTGGTGCCTGCGGCCTGCTCGCAAATCTGAAGCCTGTCATGCGAATCGGCCTGGCGCGTCATTTTCCCGTCTCGGTGCCCTGGCCGAGCGGCTGGCGCACTTCTGCGGAGTTGCAGGACTGGCGTGAACGCTACGACATCGCCGAGGTGAATCCTTTTCCGGTCGCGGATGAAACGGAACGCTGGTCCCGCTGCTACACGAGCAATCTTCCCCGTGCCGAGACCACGGCGCGGGCGATGTTTCGCGGCGAGATCATGCCTCTCACCCTGCTGCGCGAGGGCACGTTTGGTCCGTTTGGCACCGGCGGGCTGCGTTTGCCGGTTTGGGTGTGGCGAAACATCATCCGCCTCGCCTGGTTGAGCGGGCACGCTTCGCAAAAACACCTGCGCGATGACTTCTTCAGCCGTGTGCGGTCCGTGGCGGACCTCATCGAGTCGCACCGTGAGGACCTGCTGATCGTCTCGCACGCCGGGATGATGATGTACCTGCGGAAGGAGCTCCTGCGGCGCGGTTTTCGCGGGCCACGCTTCGGCATCGCGCAGCATGCGCGGGTGTATGAGATGATCCGCTGATCAAAACGGCAGGTCATCGTTCCTCACGATGGTTCTGGGCCGTTCGGGCCTCAACGGCGTGCGACCGCCGTTTCGCTTCCGAAAAGGCTCAAACACGATGTCACTGCCATCGACCTTCATTTGATACACCATGCGCAGCAGCTCGCCGAGACGGCCTTTGGGAAATCCGGCCTTGTTGGCAAACCACGCGAGATATTCCGCCGGGATGTCGAAGATGGGAGCACCATTGGGTGGGAAGTGCTGCGGCCCAAATTTGCCAAAGGGCATGTGCGTGCGCCCGATCTCCTCAAGGTCGTGGCGCATGCGTTCGGCGAAGTCGCTCATGTGGTGGCATCCTTTACCGATGGCTCAAATCCTCCGCAATGATCCTTTGCGCCACGGCGGCTTTGCGTGAAGAAAACCCGCCCCCGATGACCGACCTCCTCCAGCACCCGCTCTGCCATGCCACCGACCTCGGCAAGGCCATCCCACCGCACGAATTTGGCGTGTCGGTGTGTCTGCCCCTGTGGAAGCATGTCATCGGCTACGAGGAAAAAGATCCCGAGGTCGTCGCCAGCTTCCAAAGCGGCTACCCGCGCTTCTGCTGCCCGCCGGCCATCAGCTCGCTCTTCGCCATGGCGGAGCGTGAATTCGCCAAGGAAGGCGAGCGCTGCCTCGTTTTCCCCCGCCTCGTGCATGCACAGCGCTGCCTCGATTTCATTCAAACCGGCCGCGCCACCGCGTGGACGGACGAGCGCCTAGGTGTGGCCATCTTTCCCGCCGCGGCCTACGATGAGGCACGGCGCTTCTGGCGCTTCTGCGGTGAATGCGTGAGCACGCGGCAGGCCGCGGATGCGCTGGGCATTCATCCCGCGGGTGTCACCGCGATGCAAGGCCACGAGGCCAATCAAACCATCCGTGCCCGCATCGCCGCACTCGCCGGGCAGCAGCCGGAGGACGTGTTTCTCTTCCCCAGCGGCATGGCGGCGAATTATGCGGTGCATCGCATGCTCACCACGCTGTTTCCCGGCCGCAAGACCGCCCAGCTCGACTTCCCGTATGTGGATGTATTGAAGCTGCAGCAGCGCTTCGGCAGCGGAGCGCACTTCCTGCCTATGACCCAAGACAGCGAGTATGATGATCTGCGTGCTTTGCTGAAACATGAAGCGCTCGCCGGCCTCTTCTGCGAAGCGCCGAGCAATCCGATGCTGCGCTGCGTGGACTTTGAGCGCCTTATGGAGATCCGCGCCGCCACGCGACCGGATACGCCGATCATCGTCGATGACACCATCTCCACCGTGGTGCATGCCGATGCGCATCGCGTGGCCGATGTGGTGACCACCAGCCTCACGAAAAGCTTCTCCGGTGCTGGCGATGTGCTCGCCGGCAGTGTCGTCCTGAACCGCCGCTCGCCGCATCACGCCGCGTTCTCCGCCTTCTTGCATGCGAACGCCGATCACGAACTGTGGCGCGGTGATGCGTTCGCTTTGGAGCAAAACAGCCGCAACTTCACCCAGCGTGCCAAGCGCATGAGCCAGAACGCCACCGCGCTCGCCGAGCACCTGCGTGCTCATCCGGCCGTGGACCGCGTGTGGCATGCCAAGGTGGACGGCGGTCGCGGTTACGAGTTCATCCGCCGCGAAAACGGCGGCTACGGCTGCTTGTTCTCCTTCACCCTGAAGAACGCCGAGACACGCAGCGCACCGATGTTTGACGCGCTTCGCGTCACCAAAGGCCCCAGCCTCGGCACCAACTTCACCCTCGCCTGCCCTTACACGCTCCTCGCGCACTACGACGAGCTGCCGTGGGTGGAAAGCGTCGGCGTGAGCCGCTGGCTCCTGCGTGTCTCCGCCGGTCTCGAAGACACCGCCGACCTCATCGCGAGGTTTGATGAAGCGCTATCGATTTGATCTGCGGCGGCTACATGCGGCACTTCATCGGATCAAAGGGATCGCGAATTGGTTTCATGCGGGCTTGATAGACTTTGACGCCTGCAGCGCTTCATTCAAGACCTCTGCCATTGATGTCCACAACCTCCGATCATGCCCGTGTTCAAAGTTCGCCGCGTTTTGAGACGACGCGTTGGACGCTCATGGGGGCAGCAGGGGATGAAAAGCAGCGCGACGCGGCGTGGGGGCACTTTTGCGCCGCCTATTGGTATCCAGTGTATGCCTTCATCCGGCGGCGGGGCGAGTCACCGGAGGAGGCGAGCGATCTGACGCAGGCATTCTTTGCGAAGCTGATCGAGCAGGACTGGCTGGCGCAGGTGGAGAGGCGTGAATCACGCTTCAGCACGCTGCTGATCACCGTTTTGAAGAACTTCCTCATCAAGCAGCATCGCCGTGAGGTGGCACAGAAGCGTGGCGGAGGCGAAAGCCCCGTGCCGCTGGATCTGGCGCAGGCGGAGAGCTGGTTCGGAGCCGAGCCAGCGACCTCGGAGACGCCTGAGAGCCTCTTCGAGAAGCGCTGGGCCCATGCGGTGATGGAGGCGGCCTTGCTCCGTTTGCGTGAAGAATGCGTCTCGACGGGCAAAACGAAGGTTTATGAGCTTTTGAGCCCCTTTTTGAGCCGCGAGCCTTCTTCCGGCGATTACGAGGCCGTGGCCGAAAAACTCGGTATCGCGCCTCGCAGCGTGGCGGTGGCCGTGCATCGCCTGCGGGCTGACTATCGCGCCATGGTGCGTGAAGAAGTAGCGGCTGGGCTGAGCAATAGCACGCGGGTGGATGAGGAGCTACGGGCGCTGGCAGAGGCGCTGTTGAATTGACGAAGCCAATTCTGATTTCTCACGGATACCGCACGCGATAAAACCGCCGCGCTTCATCCATGGCGACGCTGTAGGGCGGGCTGATGCCATGGATCGGAGTCCAGGGGCCATTCGGAGCCGGAGCGCTTTCGAGGATGCCGGTGGCGCCGGGCCAGCTCAGGACGAGGCCGGCGCCTTGCACGACCATGCCGACGCCGTCGTTTTGCAGCGTGAGGCGGATCGGCGCGGTGGTGACCTGATTCATCGCATTGGTGGAGCGCAGCGTGTAAAGGCCGGCATCAGCGGCGGTGGTGCCGGTGATCGTAAGTGTGGAGGTGGCGCTGCCTCTGAAGTGCGCGTCATCGAGCACGGAGAGGCCGTCTTTGTGCCACTGGAGCGTGAGAGGACGCTGACCGGCGTGAATGGCGCGGAGCTGGATGTTTTGCGCGGAGGCAAAAATGACCTCGACGGGCTGGTGGATGGTTTTGGTCTTGGCGCTGAAATGCATCTCGCGGGTGTGCGCGGGGCCGGAGCTGAGGAAGAGCGGTGTATCATGCCAGACGAGGCAGCGGCGGTGCGTGTCGAAGACGGCGAGGTCGATGCCTTGTCCGAAAGGACCCGCCTCCGCGCCATCGGTGATCACCGTGCCGGCGATGTCGTCGATGGTGCTGGTGTTGCCGCGCAGGAAGCGTGTGCCATCCCACCACAGCACGGTGGTGAGGGATGGGGCGACGCTGGGAAAGATATTGCTGCTCACGATGGGCAGGCCGACACGGCGGCGCACGGGATCGTAAAAGGCGTAGCGGCTCTGGCGGGTCTCCATGACGCGCACGTCGGACGGTGGTGTGATGCCAGCCCAGGTGGTGCCGTTCCATTCCCAGACATTGTGAACGCCGTCGCTGAAGGGGCCGAAGAGCACGGCCACACCACGCCCGGAATCAAAGGCGAAGCACTGCTCGTCACCGACATACGGCGCGGCGCTGCCGCCATTCGGCAAAGAGGCGCGCTGCGTCCACTGCGTGCCGTTCCAGGCCCAGAGCTGCTTGGTGGCGGCGTAGTAATCCGGCGGCGAGGGCGTGAAGCTGTCTCCACCGACCATCAAGACCTCGCCACGCGTGCTGTCGAAGCACATCGCGGGCTTGTTGCGGGCTGGAGGTGATGAGGGCGGTGTGATTTGCGTCCAATTGACGCCGTCCCACTCCCACACGTCGTTTGTGACGACCTGCGAGCCGAGGAGGAAATCCGGCGCGGCATATTTTTGACCGCCAAAGACGACGGTGCGACCGCGCAAGCTGTCGTAAGCGATGCCGAAATGCGACATCGCGGGAGGTCGCGTGGCGGGATTGCGTTTGATCCACACCTGGCCGTCCCACTCCCAGGTGTCGTTGGAGATGAAATTCACGTTGCTAGGGCTGGTGGTGCGTGGATTCGGTCCGTAGGCCGCGCCGCCAAAGAGCACGGTGCGCCGCCGCTGGCTGTCATAGACCATGCCGCCGTAGTTTCGCGGCTCTGGCCCCTTGCCACGCAGCACGGTGAGGTAGGGCGGCGCGAGCGGATGCAGCAGCAGCTCTCTGGATTGCGTGACCTTCGCATACGCGGGACCGCTGGCATCCGTGACGAGGCAGTCGTAGCGGCCTTCGTCTTCATAGTCTGGCGCGTTGATTTGCAGCGTGCTGGTGACGGCGCTGCTGGTGATGGTGTATTTCGAGCCATTGCTGATCGGCACACCATCGCGCCGCCAGGTGAAGCTCATGGGCAAAGGCGATGCCACATCATCCGGCGCGGCACGCACCGCATGCTGCGTGGGATCTGCACCACTGGTGTAAAAGCCTGTCTGAAAGCCCGCGCCATCCCCCGTGACGCTCATGGATACCGGCGAGAGTCCAGCACCCGGCGTGGTAGGAAAAACCGGCTCGCTCACGATGCGCGGCCCCACGGTGATGACGGCGGGCGTGCTCTGAGTGACGCTGCACAAGCTCTGCACATGCATGCGGTAACTGCCCGCATCGGCCGTGGTGACATTTGTTTTCACATAGGTCGTGCTCGTCGCGCCAGGGATGACCTGACCATCCTTCGTCCACGACACCGTGCCGGGCAGTGCCGAGTTATATGCACCTTGCAGCGCAAAGGAATCCCCCGGGATCAATCTGCGGCCAACCGGATGCTGTGTGATCACGGGATGCTCATAAACATAAACCGTGACGGGATTGGACTCCACGCGGAAGCCCCACTCGTCGATGGCTCGTGCCTGATACACACCGGCATCCGTCGTCTGGAGATTGAATCGCTCATGCAGGAAGGGACGCGCCGGGTCCGTCATCGTCGTGGGTGAACCATTGCGAAACCAATGGTAGGTGATGCCCACGGTGCTGTTCACGCCATTGCCGATGCTCACGAGGAAATGCAGCACGAGATCCTCGCCCACGCAGCGGAGCAGCGGGTCGGAGATGGAGATGTTCGGGTTCACCATCACGATGCCCGCGCCCACGGATCGTTTCAGCTCAAAGGTCTCGCTGTGCGGATTGTAGTAGCCGGTGTTCACATCGCCCACGGATGTCGCTCCGCCATAGCGGATCACCACGCCGCGTTTTTTGTCAAAAGCCGCCGAAAAACCGACGCGTGCGATCAGGCCATCCACCTGGCCTGGGCCATTCGGGTAGTTGTTGGAAGGTCCTTTCACCCGCCACTTCGTGCCGTCAAAGTCATACGAGGAAATGCTGTCCACAGCCACGGTGCGCTGGCGGGCGGGATCATACACCAGCAGGCGGCTGTTTTGACGATACACACCCTGCGGAGGCGCCAGGCCGCCGGTGCTCATCTCGCTCCAGGTGCTGCCGTTGTATTCATGCACGCGTGTCACGGCGGTGCTCGGCGTGCTGCCCGACTGCGCCCGATCCCCCGCGAGGATTACCTTGCCCGTCGCCTCGTGAAAAGTCATCGCGTTGAGCTGTGAGGCCTCCGTCACAAAGCCGGGCGCGTCGGCCTTTTGCGTCCAGGTGCCCGAGCCGGAGGCCCACTCCCAGGTCTGCGGCAGCGTGGCATCAGACAGATCATGATCCGCCAGGATCACCAGCACCTGCCGCACCGGATCATACACCCCTCCGCCGACATAGATCGGCACCGTCGCCGATTCGAGCTGCCAGTGGCCCGAGGTGGGTGTGTCGAATACGAAGGACCACATCTTGTTCGACTCGCTCGTGTTGGCATCGATGCGGTTCTGCCCCAGCAGCACCACTCGTCCGAGCAGCCCATGCCAGAGCAGCAGCGGCCCCTTCACGCTCGGAGCCCAGCCCGTCACCGTGATCTGCGACCACTGCACGCCGTCATACTTCCACAGATCATAGACACGGGACGGATCCCAGGCATCCAGCGGCCCGACATAGCTCTGCGGCACATTCGCCGCCACGCCGCCATAGCCCAGCACCACCTCCTGCACCTCATCATAAGCCATCCCCATCTGAAACCGCGGCCCCGGTGATCCCACATCCGTGCGCTGCACCCACTCCTGCTGCGCCGCAGCGAGGACGGTAAGACTCAAGAAGGCAAAAAGGGCGATGAAACGGCTCATGCACCCTTTCCACCGCATCCAGCGGCAGCGATTACAAGAAAAGTGCGGCTCGCCTCACGGCACCGTGATCCGCACGCGGTAAAACTTCGCTGCTCCTGTGGCGCTGAGGTCGGTGATGGTGCGTACGTTGCCGGCATCACTGGTGGTGAAACTGGTCAGAGGCTGCCAGTTCGCCGAAACGCCGAGTGTGGGGCTGCTTTCGATGACGTAGGTGCGATCCGTGAGACGCGGGGCGATCTGCAAACGCATCTGCGCGGGCTGGCCGGGCACGTTTTGCATGGTTTGAAGAAAGCGTGACTGTGCATCGAGCGGCGAGAGACCGGCGGTAAACTCGAAATTGTTGCTCTGACCATCGCCATCGGGATCGGCGGTGGCGGCGGAGATCGCGGGATCATTCAGCGATAGCGAGGTGAAGCTTTGCTGCTGCCAGGCTCCGAAGGCTCCCGGCGTGAAGCGGGCATAGGAGCGACCGTTGGTGGCCACCCAGAAGTGGCCGGGCTGATGCGGGTTCAAAGCCACATACGTCGCATTCGGCAGGCGATGACCGGGCTTCGTGCATTCATGCCAGACCGCGCCGTTGTCGTTCGAGTAGTAGATTTTGAGGAAGGCATCGCCAAAGCGTTTGGCGCATACCAGCACCTGCCCGTTGTGGGCGTCGATGGCTCGCACCTCGGAGAAGCCGGTGTTGGAGAAAGGTGTGTCGAGGTAGGTCCAGTTCGTGCCGTTGTTCGTCGAGTAGGCGAGGCCGAGATGGCCGTTCAAGCCGCCGAACCACAATCGCCCCGTGGCGTGATCGCGGGTGAAGTAGCCCCACGAGTTCCAATCGTAGAGCTTCGTGTTGCTGGGGCCGCCACTGGAGTGCCCGGCGCTGGCCCAGGTCACGCCGCGATCATTTGAGATGAGAAAACCGACGCCGTTGAGCCATGCAAAACGCCGCGCGGCATTGCTCGCATCCGCTTCGAGGAAAACGAAGTGGCTGAACTCATCGCCCCAGTTTCCGCCTGCGGGCACGCCGGTTGATTTCGTGAACGCCACGCCGCCATTCGTGCTGCGGTAGATGCCGGAGTTCGTGTTCGCCGTGTCGTGAACGGCCACGAGGATCTCATTCGCATCGTCAGGAGCCACGCATCCGCTGATGATCTCGCTGCCGTTAGGCAAACCGGTGCCCGTGACGCCCGCGACATGCACCAGCGACCAATTCAAGCCATCATCACTCGTCGTCACGATGGACGCACGGCCTGCATTCGGCCCGAAGAACGATCCGCCGACGAAATACACCTTCGGCGCGGCATTTCCGACCACGGGCCCCACCAGCGCCTCGATGGCGTAAGTCATGCCCACATTGCCAAATGTCACCGGCAGGCTACGGCGTGGATTTCGCGGGGCGAGGCCCGTCTCGCTGCCATCCGTGGCGATGAAGCCGATCAAGTCCGCCACGGGCATATAGACTCGCTGCGCATCATTCGGATGCCACGAAGGTTTCCACGTCACCACCTCGCCGATGCCGCGTGTCATGTAGCTCACGGTCGATCCGGCATCGGTGCTCACGAAAGGGCCAAAACCGTTCGGTAGATACCAGCGGCTCGCATCGAGCGGATCTTGATGCAACGAGCCACGCGACCATCCGGGGCTCGTGTCGCTCGTCAGCATCGCCGCCGGTCGCGTGCCGGTGATCGTGAGCGGCAGCGTGCTCCATGACGTGCCACCATTCGTGCTTTTCCGCGTCGGACCGCCGATCCAGCCCAGCACGATCGTCACACCATCCCGCAGCACATGGCACATACCCACCGGACCATTCGC
>JBKCXA010000854.1:0-2261 GCA_046316935.1 Prosthecobacter sp. | reverse complement strand
TTGGCCTTGTCGTCGGGCTTTTTTGCCTCCGCGGTTTTTTTCTCTTCGCCGGGCTTCGTGAGCGTGCGTTTGCCTTTGTCGGTCGAATCAGACTTCTCGGACTTTTCTGTGGGCTTCGGCGGCTGGATGGCTTCGACCGCTTTGAGGGCTTCAGAGAGTGCTTTGAGATCATTCAGATGATAGGCGGCGAGTCCTGCGGCGCGGAGGCGGGTGATGTCATGGCCCGGATGACCGGCGGGTGTCACTGTGAAGGCCTTCAAGTCCTCCCACAGCTCCCATTTGGTGAGTGTCTCGATCAATCGAGTGCGGCCGTAGCTGGCGGAGGTGCCGGATTTGTCGAGCGTGTTGTTTGAGGGGTGGCGCGGATTGCCGATGAGGCTCTTCGCGAGGCCGAGGGCGTCCTTCACGCGGCCGAGTTCGTTGAAGTTCCGCACGAGCCATTCCTCGTTGTGGGCGTAGTTGTGAATCTGATCAGGCAGGATGTAGCTGCGGATCATGTAGGCATGATCGACGCGGGTGCTGGCCTCCTGCTGCCATACGGCGTCGTCGAAGCGCTTCAGCTTCGAGAAGGTGTGGCCGGGCATGTGCCACATGTGAGCGATGCCGGGAGATGCCTGGCCGCACTGCGCGGCGGAGCTGACGGCGCGGCTGGGTTTGCGGTCATCCCACAAATGAATGCGGTAGTGATGCGCCGGGTGATTCGGCACAGCGGTAAAGATTTGATCGAGCATGGCATCGACCACCTGGGCGCTGGAGATGGGCACATCACCTTTGCCGAACCAGATGCGCCAGACGAGGAAGGCCTTGGCCTCGATGTCCTTTGGATCATCCTGCACGAGCGTCTCGAAGTCGCGGATGCAGTCGAGCTGGCGCTGTTTCTTGTCGCGCTTGTCGTCCTTGTAGAGGTTTTCGAGCACGGCGATCCACTGCTTCTCGCGGGCGTTGGCCTTGTCCTTGAGCTTCACGGCCTTGTCGAGGAAGCCCTTGGCACGTTTGTCATTGTTCACGTTCGCCATCGCCATGCCCCAGTAGGCCATGGGGCACTCCGGATCGAGCGCGGCGGCCTGGCGAAAGCTGCGCTCGGATTCGTAATACCAGAAGCCATGAAGCTGGCCGATGCCCTGCGTGAAAAACTTCTGCGCGTCCGCGTTCTTGGTGCTGATGGGGAACTTCACCGCATCGCCGCAACCCGGGATGAGCACCGCGGCCTATCTCGGGCCTTCGTTGAAGGTCTCGCCGTGGGCGGAGTGGCCGGGGAGAGGATCGGCGGCGAGAGCGGATAACAGCGGACAGAGGGCTGAGAGAACGAGGAGGCGCATGGAATGGCGGAATTGAAAACTGAGAACTGAAAATGGAAAAATGCCCGGGGTGAGAACCACCGGGCATTCAACGTCGGAACTAGCTGCGAACTGAAGGCTTATTTGCCGTAGCCGTCCTTGGCCTTGCCGTTCTCGTCGATATGGCCGGTGGCCCAGAGGAGGCCGCGGGTGATGAGGTCGAGGTAACGGGCGTCGGAGACGGTGGCGGTGTTGTGGCCGATGGTGGTGGAGAAGATCTTGGTCTTGTTCGGGCCGTATTCGTTGGTCCATGCGACGACAGAATTGGCCTCGGTGGGCTTGGCATCCGGCGGAAGCTTCTCGCCCTTCTTGGCCTTCGGCGGCACGACCTGATGACCGGAGGCGAGCGCCTTGCCGCCGAGGATCTGGATGTTGTTGTAGAGCTCCTCGTTGATGGTGGTCCAGTTTTCGAGGCCTTTGGTGATCGGGTTGTCCTTGTCGGTGAAGGTGATGTCGATGGGCTGCTGCGGGCCGTGGCCGGTGGATTGCAGGCCGAGGTATTCATACCAGCCGGCGTTGTCGGCGCCGGGTTTCACTGGCTCGCGGAAATTGCCCCAGCGGTAGCTGTGCATGGCGCAGTGGAGGTTCAGGGCGGGCTTGCCGGCCTTGTGCGCTCCGAGGATGGCACCCACGTAGGCAGGATCGGTGACATCAGCGCTGCATTCGTCGTGGATGATGACATCGAAATCCTTGTCCCAGTCCTTGGCCTTGTAGATCTCAAAGGTGGCCTTGGTGCTCTTGTCGGGGTTGTAGGCGATGTCCACGATGGCGTGAATGCGGGACTCGATGCCTTCTTTGAGCGCCATGGGCTGCTTGTCATACTCATGGCAGCAGCCGCCAGCCACGATGAGCACGCGGAGGGGCTTTGCAGGAGCATCCGCGGCGCGGGCGAGGAAGACGACGGCACTGAGGCCGAGGGTGAGC
>JBKCXA010000853.1:0-3925 GCA_046316935.1 Prosthecobacter sp. | reverse complement strand
GCCATGGACCGCGAATTCGGTGCCACCGAATCCGCCGCCTTCGTGAAGAAGATCGACTTCCCGCCTTCCAAGATCATCTTCGACGCCCAGTTCGCCGAGAACAGCAAGTAAGCGTCGCGAACATCCTTGAAACGAAACAGGCCGGGATCACCTCCCGGCCTGTTTTTTTCCTTCAACGGTCTTTCAAGGCAGTAAACGCACGCGGTAGAAGCGCTGCGGAGCGCCTCCGCTGCTCAGCGTGATACTTTGCGAGGCCGAACCGCTCGCGGCGGTGCGGCTGGAGCCGCTCACGGCCTGCCAGGTGAGGAAATCAGCGCTCCATTGGATCTCGTAACTCTTCCCTGGAACGGTGGACCAGGTCAGATCGAGGCTTTCGCTGCTGCCGCTGACCGACGTGACCCGGAAGTCGAGCGAAGGATCGAGTCGGTCGAGCAGGCCGTCGTTGTTCTGATCACGCATCGTGGCGATGGGGAACTGCAAAAACTCGCCCGGTTCCAGGTTGTTGTTACCATTGCCAGCAGGGCATTGACTGCCGATCACGCCGGCATCCGCGGTGCCGTAGGCCACGCTGGCGAGATAAACGGAGCCTGGCAGCGATCCAAAGGCCTGCGCGAGGTCAATGCTGCCCTCCATCTGTCCGCTGCTCGTCGCGGCTTTGAATGCGGTCACGGTGGCGCTTCCGGCGTTTTGCCAGCCGACGTAGTTGTTGGTGCTTTCCGCGGCCAAAAACGGCTTTCCAGCCGGAATGGCGATCAAACCTGCTTTTGCCCACGGTGTGGCCGTGGTGGCACTGGCGAGCACGCTGTCGCTCACATGGACAAAGTGATCGTTGGCCCCGCCGGTGTTGTTTCCGGTGCTCCAGGTGCCGACATAGAGACGCGAGCCTCGCAAGGCCGCGAAGAGCGTCATGCCGTTTTGCGCCACGAGATAGCCCACGCTGTCCGCCGTGCCGTCCATGACGAAGTTCACCGGCGCGGCGGGCGTGGTGGCATTCACCGCAGCGCTGTCCGCGCTCGTGCCGCTGCTGTTGCTGGCGGCGATGGTGTAACTGTAGCTCGTGTCCGGACTGCGACCATTGTCGGCAAAGCTCGTGCCCGCCTGCGTGGCGATGGTGCTGCCGTTTCGCTTCAAAACATAGCTCGTGGCATTCGCGGACGCGGACCAGCTCACGTTGATCTGCATGCTGCTCACTGCGGTGGCTGTCAAACCGCCCGGCGTGGCCGGCGCTGGTGGCGGAGCCTGCGTCGTGGCGCTCACCGGATCGCTCTCGGGCGAATTGCCCGCGCTGTTCACGGCGATGACCGTGTAGCTGTAGGTTGTGCTGGGCGTCAAACCGCTGCTCACGAGGCTGTTCGTCGTCGGCGTGGCGATTTGAATGCCGTCGCGCCGCACGAGGTAGCTCGTGGCATCTGGCGTGGCGGTCCAGGTGAGTGAAATCTGCGTGCTGGAGGTGGCGGAGGCGTTCAGGCCGGTTGGTTTGGACGGCGGAGTCGTCGCCGCGCCGTCATCGGCCACCCACACATGCTGGATCTCGCTTTGATGCGTGTTTCCCTTCGAGTCCGTGGCCTCGATGAAGTAGTCGAGCAGCTTGTTTTTAAAGCCCGGCACGTTCGCGCTCGTGATCTTCGCAAAGTAATAGTCCGCCAGCTCCGGCGGCGTGATGAAGTAATCGATCTGCCCGTTGTTCGCCGCCGCGTTCAGCGCGGCGCGTGAGTTTGGCAGCACGCGCTTCGTCATCGGCAGCGTGATCCATGTGCCGACATCGCCGCCACCCGCGTAGGTCTCGTTTTGGTTGTTCGCCATCGTGTTCACACCGTCGCCGTCGAGGCGCACCTTCACACTGATGCTGCTGATGCCGCTGAGGTCATAGGCATGTGTCCAGATGTAAAAATCGCTCGGCATCTTCTTGAGGTAGCTCGTGTTGCCGCCGGGGATGCTGTTGAACCAGCCAAAAGTGTAAGCGCCGGGATTCCACGGGAAGCGCTGCGGCCTCAGCACGCTCGGCGCGGTGCGGTCGTTATCGCGTCGCGACTGCGTGAACCAGGGTGTGAGCTTCTCGATGGCGCGGCGTGTGGCGAGCGATTGCTTCACCTCGTCATCATTGCCGAGGCCGCCATAGTAATTGAAGCCGCTGTCCAGTCCGCCGAGATAAATGTGCCAGGCCAGCTCCACATCGTTCGGATTGCTCCAATTGCCGCCGTTCAGGTTGTCGTAGGGATCTTGGATCTTCCACGCGTTCACCGCATTGCCCGCGGCCTCGTCCTTCCACACCTGCTCGGCCGTCTCGCACCAATTCGCCCCGGTGATGACAGGTGCCCAGCTCCAGAATTTCAGCGCAAAACCGGGCGTCTCCATGTCGATGACGGTGCCGGGCACCTTCGTCGTGCTCGTGGCGGTGCCCACCGGCGGTTCGATCCATTTCAGGAAGTAGGGGCTGCCGTAATCGCTCTCCGGAAAAATCCACGCGCCGTCCTCAATATGGGCGAACTGGCCCGCGGGCGGCGGTTTGGCGTTCACCAGATCCTGGATGGCGCAGACTTGATAGCCGCTGCTCTGCGCCGCGCTGAAAAACGCCGGCGTGCTTTCGAAATACGAGCTGCTGCCGCCGCCCCAGGCGTTGTCACCATCCGTCGAGGGCAGGGCGATCACCGGCCGTTCGCTCGTGCCTCCCGGCGCGATGTTTCCGCTCACCATGCCGATTTGCGCCCCGCTGTAGCCGGCGACGTAGCTCAACGCATCATCGCTCGGCACCGCGATGATCGACTTCTCCGCGCCAGTGCTCGGATTCACGTATTTGATGCGATGAAGCTGATACGCATGCGGTGTCACATTCCACGCCGCCTGCCCGGGGTTCGGCTCATTGAACCACCAGCCACCCGTCGGCGAAGGCCCGAGCTGGTCCGCCTTGTTCGGTGGCGAGGACTTGATCTGAAACGTGCCCGTCGGATTCGCCCGGTCGTTGTAAGTCGGGCATGTGCGGCTCAGATGATGGCTCGCCACGATGGCCCACTGGTAGCCCTCATCGGCCAGCACATCGATCAACTCGCTCGTGAAGGCCATCTCAGTCGGGAAAAAGCCCTTCGAGTGATCGCTGAGGTTCATGTTGCCGCCCCAGGCCTTCCACCACGCCTGTTTGAAGATCTGCATCTCCTTGCGAAACACCGCCTTCGGCAGCAGCGGCGCGAGCGAATGATGATAGGTGAACCCGACGAGGTCCATGCGTCGCGATCCGCTCGGCGTCGTCCAGCCGCGGGCCTCGCGGTTTCCATTCCACCAGCCGCTGCCATAGCCGAGCTGGTTCTGCGCTCCGAGGCTGCGGATGTTGTCGATGAGCGATCCCGAGTAGCTCATCGCAAAGCCCGCGCTCGTGCTCAGGTTTGCCAGCGAGTTCCGCGGGCCGCTTTGGTAGGCGCTCTGGCGATCCGGCAGGCCGAAGATGTCCGTGAGATTGTTGTCCGGATGTCCCGCGCCTGTTCCATACGTCTGCCCATTCTTTAAAACAATGCTGTCCCAGGCATGCTGGATGCGCTGCGTCTGCGAGCCATTGCCATTCCACTCCGGCCAGTAAATCGGCTGATGATTGTGCCAGAAGCGCGAGACATAAACGCTCTGCGCGGCGGCAGAGACGGACATGAGCGCAAGAAGGATGGCAAAACGCATGCGCGCATTTTGGCGGCGCGGCCAAAGGCCAGCCATTATCCAAATGGACAAGATGAGACGGCCAGCCGGGCGCTCAAAAATCCCAGCGCTCGGCCTTGCCCTTCGCGGGGGCGATTTCGATGGAGTCGATGTCGCTGTCAGGAAGGTAAAGACGCAGCGTGCCAAGCAGGCCGGTGGTTTTCAGCTCGATCGAGAGGTCCTGCCAGTCACCGGCTTTGATCTCAAAAGGCGTCGAGATCATGCCGTCGGGATCGGCGGAGCCTTT
>JBKCXA010000852.1:0-4299 GCA_046316935.1 Prosthecobacter sp. | reverse complement strand
GCCTCATCAAAGCGCAGTCGAGGCAGTATTCCACGCTGCTCGATGTCACCGGCCTGGGATTGTCTGCGGGCCGTGACGCGCTCACCGCGCAGCAGCTCGCTGAGATGAAGGCGGAGCAGGAGGCCGCCGCGCAAAAGATGGACGACATCATGCGCACCATTCGCGGTGGCGATGGCGTGACCCGCGCCATGCTGCGGCGCTCCCGCACGCAGCGGGATCAAAGCGAGGCGCTGATGCAATCCTATGATGCCCAAGGCAACCCGCTCACCTTCATCATGGGCGTGCAGGACCGCGATGCGCCGCTGGAGACGCGCATCCTGGAGCGTGGCGAGCTGGACAAACCGGGCGCATTGGTCAGCGCGGGCTTCCTCCGTGCGCTGCATCCCGGGTCCACACCGCCGACGCTGCGTCTGCGCGAGGGCAGCGGTCGATTGCAGCTCGCCGACTGGCTCGCCAGCCCGCGCAATCCGCTCACGGCCCGCGTGATCGCGAATCGCATCTGGCATTGGCTCTTCGGACAGGGCCTGGTGCGCACGGTGGATGATTTCGGTGCCACGGGAGACAAACCCACGCACCCAGAGCTGCTCGATCATCTCGCGCTGCGGCTCATCGAGCAAAAATGGTCGCTCAAGGCCCTCATCCGCGAGCTGGTGCTCACGCGCACCTGGCAGCAGGCATCCACTTTTGATGCAGAGAAGTTCGCGCACGATCCCGACAATGTTTTCCTCTGGCGCAAGAGTCCGCGTCGTCTTGAAGCCGAGGCCGTGCGAGATGCGATGCTCGCCGTGAGTGGCAAACTCGACCTCACCCGCCCCGCGAAGCCGCTCATCGCCGCCGCAGGCGAGGGCACCGTGGGCCAGGCCGTCTTTGAACCGGAGATCCGCAAAATCGCCGCGCCAGTGCGCAGCGTGTATCTGCCGCGTGTGCGCAGCGTGCTGCCTGAGATGATGGAACTCTACGACGCACCTGATGCCAGCAACGTCATGGGCGCACGCGAAACCACCACCGTGCCGTTGCAGGCCCTGCACGTGCTGAACTCCCCCTTCGTCCGCGAGCAGGCAGAGGCCTTCGCCGCACGGCTGGGCAAGCTCACCGTTTTTGAGCAACTCGATCACGCCTGGCTCTCCGCCTTCGGACGCCCGCCAACACCCAAAGAACGCGAACTCGCCAACGCGTTCACTTTCGAGTTGGAAGCGCAAAACCAAACCAGCACCTCACGCGAAGCGGCGCTCATCGCTTTCGCTCACTCATTGCTCTGCGCAGCGGAGTTCACCGTCATTGATTGAGCCCTCGAACGCATCCCACGCATGAAAACGACCTCGTTTTGCCTCAATCGCACCGCCGCTATGACTCGCCGCGACGCGTTGCGCTCACTGTCCGCCGGATTTGGTTACCTCGCTTTTCAAAGCCTTGCCGCTACGGCCACCTCGTCGCTCGCCAGCAAGCAGCCGCATTTCGCGCCGAAGGCGAAGCGGGTCATTTTTCTCTGCATGAGAGGCGGCCCCTCGCATCTCGATACCTTCGACTACAAGCCGCGGCTCGTCGCGGATGCTGGCAAGCCATCGCGCTACGCCGGATCGCAGCTCATGCCGTCGCTGTGGGAGTTCAAGCAGCGCGGACAGAGCGGGCTGTGGATTTCGGAAGCTTTCCCGAATATCGCGAAGCACGCGGATGACCTCTGCCTGCTGCGCGGCATGACTTGCGACCAGCCCAGCCACGCGCAGGCCTTCGTGCAGATGCACACGGGCGTCTCGCAGTTCGTGCGGCCCTCGCTTGGTGCCTGGGCGCTCTATGGCCTCGGCACGGAAAATATGAATCTGCCCGGCTACATCACGATCAATCCGCCGAGCGCCAATGGCGGTGCGCAGAACTACGGCAGCGCCTTTCTACCCGCTGCGTATCAGGGCACGAAGTTCCAAATCAGCGACAGCAGCCAGCGCAGCCGCGCCATCGACATCAAACGCCGTGGCGAGGTAAACAACGACGGCCTCAACCACCTGCGCAACGAACACCTCACGCCCAAACAGCAGCGCGGTCAGATTGATTTCATCAACGCGCTCAACCGCGAGAAGCTCGCTCGCGACACGCACGCTCCGCTCATCGAAGGAGCCATCGAGAGCTACGAACTCGCCTTTCGCATGCAGGACGCCGTGCCCGGCGTGATGGACCTCACGGGCGAATCACCGCAGACGCTCGCCCTTTACGGCATCAACGAAGACCCCACCGATGGATTTGGCCGCCAGTGCCTGCTCGCACGGCGCTTTATCGAGGCAGGCGTGCGCTTCATCGAGCTAGGTCACGGCTCCTGGGATCAGCACGCGAACATCCAGACCGCGCTCGGCCAAAACTGCGCCCAGACCGACAAACCCATCGCCGGCCTGCTCGCCGATCTCAAGCAGCGCGACCTGCTCAAAGACACGCTCGTCATCTGGGGCGGCGAGTTTGGCCGCACCTCCTACTCGCCCGATGGCAACGGCCGCGATCACAACCACAAAGGCTACACGATCTGGATGGCCGGCGGCGGCGTGAAAAGCGGCTTCTCCCACGGCGAAACCGACGAGCACGGCTACGAAGCCGTCACCGGCAAAGTCCACATCCACGACTGGCACGCCACCATGCTGCACCTCCTCGGTTTCGACCACGAAAAGCTCACCTACCGCTTCGGCGGCCGGAACATGCGGCTCACGGACTTGTATGGGAACGTGGTGAAGGAAGTGCTGGCATGAAGCGTCGCTGTTTTCGCCGTTTCAGTGCAGCCGTGCTGCTCGCCGCCATCGCATGGCTCTTTGCCAGCGGCGCGGGGCTTCGTGCTGCGGATCAATACGGGAGCTTTTTCATCAACCAGGCGCTGGTGCATTTCATCAAGCCCTCGGGCAAACGACATGGCGTGTCCGTCATCATGGTTCCCGGCCACAATCTATCTTCCTACATCTATCTCACGACTCCAGACGGCAGACCAGGCTGGGCGCAAGAGTTCGCCGACGATGGATTTGATGTGTATGTCATCAATGACCCTGATTTCGACTTCTCGCGCGGCTTCAGCGTCGTGCCATTCAACGTGGTTCCAACAACCGGTGCACCACCGCCGGATCCCAGCGCGACTCTTGCCTGGCAGCAGGACATTTGGCGCCGCTGGGGTTTTGGCAGCTCGGAGGGCAATCCCTATCCCGACACACGCTTTCCGACGCCATCCTTTGCCAATTTCGAGCTGAACTATCCATACGTCACCAGCGCGGGTCGCAGCTTTTCCGGCGCTGTCATCGCGTTGCTCGACATGGTCGGTCCTTCCTTGGTGATGGCGCACTCCGCGGGAGGGCCGACGGGCGTCACCGCCGCCAAATCGCGTCCACAGCTCGTTCCCGCGCTGATTTTGATCGAACCGACGAATCCTCCGGTCGCGGCTGATTTTCCTGCTTTGGCAGGCAAGTCGATGCTCGGCGTTTACGGCGACTACATTGACTCCCGCAATCAAACCAATCGCAAAGCAGGCACCGAAGCCGCCGCTCTGCTCTTCAGCCAAAACGGCGGAAGCGGCGAAGTCGTCTCGCTACCGGAAGAGCTCTCCATCATGGGGAACACGCACCTGCTAATGCAGGACAACAACAGCGCCTTCATCGCCGACCTGATCCTCGACTGGCTGACCGCGCATGTGGACACCCAGGCATCTCCGCGGCAGATCAACATGACGCCGCAATCGGGGCAGCTCAAACTCACCTCGCGTGTGGAAGGCATCTGGCAGTCCAGCTCGGACCTCATCCATTGGACCAATCTCTCCCCCGTGCCCACGCGGGAACTTTCCATAACGCCTGCCGCTTCGAATGGGTTCTACCGGCAGGTGGATTGAACCGGTCACCCGTTCAAAATCTCTCCAAGCATGCCCGTGCTATCCGCAAAGCGCTCCTGCTTCACACCGGCTTGCTGCGCCATCGTGAGCCAGAGATCGGCGAGGGGGCGTTTGCCTTCGTAGTGGAAGTGGCCGTGCTTCCAGCCGCCTCCGGCGATGAGCACCTGAAGGTCTCCGTAATTGTGGCTGTCGCCATCGCTGATGCCGCTGCCCATGACGAGGGTGGTGCTGTCGAGCAGGCCGGTGGCTTTGAGGCGCTGGACGACGTGGGCGTAGAACTGCATGTGGAAGAGATCGATCTTCGCGAGCTTGTCTTTGGCTTCGTCGCCCTTTGTGTGGGTGATGACGTGGTGGTTCTGCGGCTTGTCGAAGACGCCGTGATACATGCGGGGGCTGTCCCAACGCTCGGGATCGATGAGCAGCGTGGCGACGCGGGTGAGATCGTTTTGAAAGGC
>JBKCXA010000851.1:0-4062 GCA_046316935.1 Prosthecobacter sp. | reverse complement strand
CCTTCGCGCCGAACTGCTACGCCACCAGCAACACCGACCAATTTCCGAAACACGTCACCATCGACCTCAAGCAGCCGCGCACGCTGAATCTGATCCTCGTCGGCGCACCTGAGATCGGCTCCACGAAAACCGTCGCCATCTCCGTCAGCACCGACGGCCAAACCTTCCGCGAAGTCGGCAAACACGTCTTCACCCTCGCCAAATCCACCCGCGCCTCCATCACCTTCCCCGACACCGAGGCCCAACACATCCGCCTCACCTACCTCGACCACCACGCCCAACAAGCGGGCAACTTCCCGAACACCTTCGGGTTCACGACGGAGGTCGAGGCGTATCGGGTGAGGTGAGAAACGGCGCTGGAAATGGCACGTGCTGTGTTTTACTCTCAGCCCATGAAGCCCTTCGAGGAAATCGTCCAATTCATCGCCGACGCCGCTGGTGCGGAGAGGCTTGGAGCCTTTCGTCCGTCGCCGACGGCGGAGAAGCGAGTCAGCGAATTGCTGGCCAAGCAGCAGGCGGGCACGCTTCGCCCCAAGGAGCGTGAGGAACTCCAGATGTTTGTGCAGCTTGATCACGTCATGAGCCTTGCCAAGGCACGCGCCCGCATGCCCCGCCGTTCTCGCGTTCCCGCCGCCGCATGACGGACGGCATTCCAGCAGGCCTGCGCCGTCTCGTCATCGAGCGGGCATCCAGCCTCTGCGAATACTGCCTCCTCCATCAGGACGACGCCCAGTTCCGCTTTCATGTGGATCACGTCATCAGTCGGAAGCATCGCGGTGCCACCACAGCGGCCAACCTCGCCCTGGCCTGCCTGCGCTGCAATGTCGCCAAGGGAACCGATGTCGGAGCCTTCATCAGCCGTCCGCGCCGCCTCGTCCGTTTCTACCACCCGCGTCAGGACCGTTGGACCGACCACTTCCGCCTGAACGGAGCCCGCATCGTGCCGCTGACCGACATCGGCGAAGCAACCGTCCAGTTGTTCGACCTCAACGGCAGCGACCGCCTGCTCCTCCGTCGTGCTCTCGCCAAAACCGGGCGTTACCCATCCTTGGAAGCCTTGGGTTATCTCCGTGAAGCATGAACTACGTCTTCATCACCTTCCCCGACACCGAGGCCCAACACATCCGCCTCGACCACCACGCCCAGCTCGTCGTTGGCTTTCCAAATACCTTCGGCTTCACGACGGAAGTGGCGACTTATCGGGTGGAGTAATCCTCAGCTCTTCGAATCATGAACCAAAAGCAGCAATTCCGTAACATCATCGAAAAGGCGATCGACGAAGGTGGCGACACCGCACCTTGGTTGAAAGCAAACCTCAGAACGGTTCTTGAGGAATTTGATAAGCGAGAGGACACAGGGACCTTCCATGGTGTGTACAAGTTCATCAAAGACATCGAAACCCGCGCTGAAGATCATGACGACTTTTTCACCGGTTACGAATACCACGAGATCCAAGCGCTTCAGATGGCGCGAGAAACCCATCTTGCCCAGAACATTGAGCTCAAGTTGTTTGTGGATGGGAAAGAGATTGATCCGGGGCGGACTTCTATCGGCGGATCTCCCGTTTGGGAGCAGCACGAAGACCATCCAGTCTGTCCAGAATGCGACCGCAATATGACGCTGGTGTTTCAACTCGATTCGCTGGCGCAGTTGTCCAAGAACCAAAAGGCCGGAGTCAATATCTCGCGAGACGACTATGCGTTTGGAGATGTTGGAATCGTCCGATTCTTCCGCTGCATTGATTGCAATCGGTTCGATGCCAACTGGGAATGCGGTTAACCCAACAATGTTCGACCGATTCTGGCACTTCCTCCGCCTAAGTGGCAAAGCCGCGACGCCCCAGCTTGTGAGGCTTGGTCGAACAAGTCCCGTGGGCTTTCTGCTTCCGGCGAATCTGATTCATGGTGTAGCAAGTGACAGCGAGAGCATATTCCGCCTCAAGGAGAACGATCAGCCCATTGAGCTGCGAATGACGTTCCTGAATGATTACTCGCGGGATCTGACGACGCCCGAGCTGGAACGCGAATGTCTGTCTCGCCTCGGGGCGGAGACCGATGTGCATCCATTCGGCCCCAACCTAGTGATTGCCGAGTCAGCCGAATCGCAGGACGATCGGGGCCTCGTCATTCACCTGCACCACACGATTTCCATCCAAGGACTCATCTGCACGGCCACCCTCGAAATCTTGCGCGATCATGTATCCGTCTCCTCGATCCAGATGTTCCGCGATGCGATGATGGAACTGTTTCGCAGCATGGCGCGTTATAGAACCTGACAAAAAAGCCTGGTGTATGTGGGAGAACGAAGCGCCCCAAACATGAAATCCAAGATCATTCGCTACCTGCTCGTGCTCACCGCGTGCCTGCTGCTACCCTATGCATGGTATCAAGGTTTCATTCCGGTTGCGGATGGACCTTACAAGGCCCGGCTTCGGCATGCTTTGAACCTTTCCATCCTTCCAAGCAGCGTTTCGATCACCGCGGCGGGTCATGAGAGCTGGACGGACTATCTTCTTTTCGTTGAGGTCAGCATGGAGCCAGAGCAGTTGCCCGAACTGCTTCGGGGGGCGCGATTTTGTCCGCCAAGAGTTGCTACGCCCCGATGATGTCACGGAGACCAGCTACATCGACGGCTATGCGGGATTCAAAATAGCGGAACACTGGCTCTGGAAGGATACCTCCACCGCATCGGCCCAAGGTAGCGATCCATGTTTCTGCGAAGTGTGGTTCAATGCAGCCCGGAACCGGGCTTTCATTGGATACGTTGCCGATTAGCTGGATGATGTTGTTTGAACGAGATCAGAATAGCTGCCCCAAAAAACGAGAATCTTAAACGCCATCGCCCGCCTGAATCGCCTCACCCATGAACGCCCCCACCGAGATTTGTGAGCTCATTTCCGGCGTGTTGACCTCGCCGGCGGATGCGCTGTTGGGGGAGGCGATCGCGGCGACGCTGCGCCTGCGGCCCGAGGAGCGCGCGGCCGATTTTGAGGGCCGCATGCGCGAGATTGAGGCCTTCATGAAGGCGCGACCGGAGGAGCGACCGTGGACCTGCTCGTTTTTCAACGGCACGGATGGCTCGCGCGTGTTCCGCGGCGGCGTTGGGCACTCGCTGGTGATCGATCCTGCGGGCCGTTTGTGGCGTGCGCGGAGCTACGAGGACTTTTTGACGACCTACACGATCACCGAGAAGACCTGCGAGATCGAGACGCTGACGCCGCTCTACGCGCAGATGGGCGAATACAGTCCGCGCGACGATTCAAGCACCTGAGCACTTTGAGGCTATTTTTCATCAGGAGGCAGAATTTAGACACGCACGTGCCTCAAGCCTTCTTCGCCCGAAAACGTGCCCAAAGCGGCTGCAGCACGTGATTCACCAGCGGATCGACCACGGCACCGACAATCACACCGAGCACCGCAGCAATGCCAGCCTGGCCCAGCCAGGCGAGCAGGCCATGCAGCGACGGTAGCAGCGATGCGAAGGCCTCAGCAGCATGATGCACCGCCTTTTCCGGTCCATGCACGCCGAGTTCATGCAATCCATGAATGAGGATGCCGCCGCCGACCCACAGCATGGCGATCATGCCGACGAAACTGAGCACCTTCAAAAACACCGGCATCCCACGCACGAGAGCCCGGCCCAGCGTGCTCACGAGGCCTGTGCCGGAGCGTGCGAGCGCCACGCCGGCGTCATCCGCCTTCACGATGAGCGCCACGGCTCCGTAAACGAGCAGCGTCATGCCGAGGCCCACCACCGCGAGCACAAAGGCCTGCATCCATAGCGGCGAGGTGGACACCGCGGCGAGCGTGATGGCCATGATTTCGGCCGAAAGGATGAAATCGGTGCGGATGGCGCTCGAAACGCGTTCCTGCTCCAATTCCTCCGGAGTGGTGGCCGTCGAGGCATCGCCCTTCTCCTCATGATGACCGGGACGGACGAGGTGCATGACCTTGTGATAGCCCTCTAGGCACAAAAACGCCCCACCGGCCATCAGCAGCGGCGTGATGCTCCACGGCGCGATGAGGCTGAGCCCCAGCGCACCCGGCAGCAGGATCAGCAGCT
>JBKCXA010000850.1:0-2721 GCA_046316935.1 Prosthecobacter sp. | reverse complement strand
ACAAAACGAAATTCGTATTCCACGTACAAACACATTTTCACACACGCAACGAGGACACGTTCGAGTTCCAGGGCCGTGTCCGCCGTGATGGCGGCCTTGCCCTGGATGATTTCATTGATCGTTTTGATTGGCCTTCCCATGCGCCGGGCCAGTTCGGATTGCGTGAGGCCCATTGCGTCGAGGGTCTCCGCAAGCGTCTCTCCTGGCGGGGAGGCGTAATCGGGTTGGAAGGTTTGGCTCATGTGTGTGGTCGGTTTGGGTGCTGGGTGTTTCTCAGTGGTAGTCAACCACCTCGGAAATCGTGACCTCCGTCACAGCCTCCCAGTCCAGCCCGCCGTCCGTCTTGCGCGGCACCGGCTCATGGGCCACGAGGAGGATCAGGCGGTGGGGATGTCGCACCGTGATGGAGATTTGTCCTTTGCGGTCCCCGGTCAGCTCATGGGCCCGCAACTGTGGCAGCAGGCGCAGATCTGCCAGACGGCGTGCAGCCCGTAGCTCGGACACACGCCGCATGAGCACCCGCCCCTGCTCCGCCCCGTAGGCGCGTGACAGCTCCTTTTCCGAGGAAAACTCTTTTTCCAGCTTCGTGGTTCGGAAATGGAGCAGCATGGGGCCGGCGGGGGTGTTTGCGTTATATCCGGGTGAATCAGGTTACGCAATGCCTTTTTACCCCGAGGGTTAAAAGTCTTTTGACATCATCTGCCACCCGTTCCACCCTTATTTCCGTGAAGCTCCTGATCCAGCAACACGAAAAGAGCCGCCTCCGCAGCAACGGAGACGGCTCGTTCCGGCCGCTCCCCGGCACGGATCACTCCGCCCGCAGGTGCTGGCCTTCTGTCTGTTCGACATGGGCTTTTACCAGACGGACCGGGTGCGAGTCAAGCCTTGAGCTTGGATGGAGAGAACCACCCACGAATAGAAAGGAATCACCCCACCATGGCAACAGATGCACCAGGCATGCGCGGCTACCGCTCGCGCAACCAGAACGGCGAACTGCGTGACAAGCGTGATGACACCCACGTCGGCACGATTGAGAGGCAGTACAAAGTCAATTTCGGTGTGCGTAGCGATATGCACCTCGGAACGCTCTTGGAGCGCACGGGGCAGGCATCCCTCAATGACCTCCTGCACGGAGGCAAGGGACGCTGAACCACCCACGAGGCGGCGGCACGGAAACGTGCCGCTGCTTTTTGTTCCCGCGGTAGGTCATGCGGGGACAAACGCCCGGTGCAGGAGAGTTTGGAAGAGGTGCTCCGCCTGGCGCAGGGATTCACGCTGCACCGCACGCAGGCGCTCGTGCTCCCTCACCACGGCGGCGAAGGCTCGTTGCTGGGTAAGCGGGGGAACGGGCAATGGTGTAGCGCGTAACTGCGTCATGTTGATTGAGGCGAGATTGGTCGTCTGCTTCGCACAACTCAGGAAATAGCTCTTAGCGGCTGAAGACCTTAAAAACTCCGCAAAAAACACGGGGAGCACCTTTTCAGAATCAAGACGAACGCGGAAGACATGGTTCTGATGGATGCACCCGGAGAGTTCACCTCGCCAAATTGCTCCACGACCCAGTTTGTCGTAATCGCCCCCTTCGGTCATCAAGACATCACCGGGCATCAAAGTGAGCTCAGCCACGTCTTCAGGGACTGCTTCGATGAATTTGATCTCCGAAAGGTCGAGGAAACCGTCTTGGACGTTAGCAACGCGAAGATACGGAGCCGACACGGTCTGGCGTTCGCCATACTTTTGTCCTTTGGCGATTCCTGAGACGATCTCGGCGCAGTCCTCAAGCCGAACGATGTTGTCGGGTTTCCCAAACATCCGGCGGAAGGTGGCGGGGAGGAAGGTGTCGGAGAGGGCGAGGGTGTAGCGGCGGGTGCGCCGCAGCCGGTCCGCTTGCTCCAATTGCGCGGCGATGCGGCGTTGTTCGGCTAACGAAGGAAGATCAATTTCAGACTCATTGAGATCGTCCACAGACAGATGCTTCACGGTTACAAATGGAGTAGCCGCCTCGATTCTTTTCAGAACAAGAGCCAAGGCGTGCTTCAAGTAAGCCGCATCAGCTATTCCGTCTATGGGAGTGATTTTACACACTCGTTGATTCAGAAGTGCCAGACCACCATGCCACGGCGCGATGTTAAACTCGCCGTCCATGCCAATCAGCAGATCACCATTACTGAGTTCTGCTGTCTTCGGATAGTCTCCAAGATAGTAGGTTTCGGAGAATCCACGGACAACATCACGAATGCGAACCACAGGCAGACCATTTCGCTGATCGTTGAACTTGGCGGCTTCGAATGGAAAGCCGCTTGTTATCCTGATGCAGTCACCAAGGAGGCTGCGTTTTACTTTCATTCGCTCAGCGTTCCCTCCAGGGTCTTCACGATTCCTTCCGCCGCCTTCTCCAGCGCCAGCATCCGCTCCAAGGTGGCGCTGGGCTCCTCATAGAAGGTCTCCTCGTGCTCGACTTCGCGGTAGCGGCTGGCGGAGAGGTCGTAGCCTTGGGCGGCAACTTGCTGCTTCGTCACCCAGAACTGGCGGGTGAGCTGGTTGATCTCGTTTTCCAGCGGTTGGATGCGGGATTGCAGCTCGGCGAGCTCGGCTTCGGCAGCCTCACGGGCGGCGCGGGCGCTGAGAGGAGCGCGGGCACTCCTGCCCGCCGTTTTTGTCTTCGCGGCTTCGCCGCCCATGAGATGAAGCGGAGAAGAGTCTCCGCGCTCCTCTCTCCCG
>JBKCXA010000849.1:0-4164 GCA_046316935.1 Prosthecobacter sp. | reverse complement strand
ACGTATCACTACGTCATCACCGCGCAGGCCAGCGGCGGCGGCACGACGACGGCGTGGTATCGAAACGGCGTGCAAGTCGGCACCGGCAGCACGCCTTTCCCGCTGAGCAGCATCGAGGACGTGAACAACTGGCTCGGCCGCTCGCAGTGGTCGGCGAACACGATGAGCAATGTGGCCTACGACGAGGTGCGCATCTACGATCCTGCCTTCACGCCCGCCGAGGCCGCCGCGAGCTTCGCCACGGGTGCCAATCCCGCCGCGCCTGTGGCCATGCCGGATAGCGCCATGCTGCATCACGGTCAAAAAGTGCGCCTCAACGTGCTGGCGAACGATTCCGGCACCGGCACGCTGCAAATCGTCACACCGCCTGCGCATGGCACGGCGGTGATCAGCGGCGGACAGATTCTCTACACCCACACCACCGGCACACCGGCCGCGGACAGTTTTACTTATCGCGTGCAGGGCGTGCTGCTCGCATCCGCACCGGCAGCAGTCGATTTGACCTTCTCCAACTCGCTGCGCATTGCGAATGACTCGCTGAATGTGCCAGCGACACCTCCGACGACGACTTACACGACCACCGCGGCCTTTGGAGCACTCGGTTTCAATCAGCCGATCAATCTCGCCACGGTGCCTGGAGACACGCAGCGCTTGTTTGTCGTCGAAAGGCCCGGCGTGATCCGCCTCATCCCGAATGTGAGCGCCGCATCGCCGAGTTCGCAGGTGTTTTTGAATCTCGCGCAGCTCTGCAGCTCGCGTGGCGAGACTTTGATGACGAACATCGACCGCGGGCTGATGAGCATGGCCTTTCACCCGCAGCACGCGGCGAACCGCCGCTTCTTCGTGTGGTATTCCGTGCAGGCGGGCGGGCAGAACTACTTCCGCATCTCGCGCTTCGAGGCACAGGCGGGCAATCCAAATGCGGCGAACACGGCGAGCGAGGTCGTGCTCATCCAGCAGTTCGATCCGAATGGCTACCACCTCGGCACGGACATGCATTTCGGCACCGACGGCTATCTTTACATCTCGCTCGGTGATGGCGGCGGGCAGAATGACTCGCGACGCTACGGCCAGCGCATCGATCTCGACTTTCATTGCGCCCTGCTGCGCATCGATGTGGACAAGCTGCCGGGCAATCCTGAGCCGAATGTGCATCCCAGCGTGCCGCGTGATGCCGGCATCGCGCGGTATTCCATCCCTGCGAGCAATCCCTTCGTCACCGCGAATGCGAATGTCGTCTTCAACGGCGTGAGCATCCCTGCCGCGAATGTGCGCACCGAGTTTTTCAGCGTCGGGCTGCGCAATCCCTTCCGCTTCTCCATCGATGGACCCACGGGTGAAATCTGGGTCGGCGATGTGGGCCAGGATATGCGTGATGAGATCAATCTGGCCACTAACGGTGCGAACTTTGGCTGGTCCTGGCGCGAGGGCACGCTGCCGGGACCGAATGCCGCCGAGGCTCTGCCGGGCTTCACTTACACGCACCCGCTTTACGAGTATGCGCTGGGCAGCGGCGAGATGCAGGGCCACAGCGTCACCGGCGGCATCGTGTATCGCGGTGCCACATTGCCGGACCTCACTGGTGCTTACATTTTCGGCGACTATGTCGATGGTCATCTCTGGTCACTGCGGCGAAACGGAGCTCAAGTCACCGTGCAGCGCCTCACGGGCGATTCGGGTATCGTCGCGTTTCGCGCCGATCCCTCGAATGGCGATGTTTTGATGGCCGACATTCAGGCGGGCAGCATTCGTCGTCTCGTCACCGGTGCGGGCGGAGGCAATTATCCGGCCACGTTGAGCGAAACGGGCTTGTTTGCCGATTTGACCGATCTTTCGCCCTCGCCGGGCCTGCTGCCTTACACGCCGAATCTGAGCTTCTGGAGCGATCACGCCATCAAACGCCGCTGGTTCATCATCCCCGATGCCGCGGACATGACGTGGAGCCAGGAAGGCGCGTGGACCTATCCCGACGGCACCATCTGGGTGAAGCACTTCGACCTCGAAACGACTCGCGGCAATCCCGCGACGTCACGGCGCATCGAAACACGTCTTTTGGTCAAAAACGCCACCGGAGCCTATGGCGTGAGTTATCGCTGGAACGAGGCTCAAACCGAGGCGCAACTCGTCGGCGATGCCGGCGAGTCTTTTGACATCGAAGTCATCGAAAACGGCACGCCACGCCTGCAGCACTACACCATCCCCAGCCGTGCGCAGTGCCTAGCCTGTCACACGCCGCAGGCGGGTCACGCGTTGAGTTTTAACACCCGCCAGCTCAATCGCGACGCCACCATCCACGGCCATAGCGGCAATCAAATCGACCTCCTGCGCCTCGCAGGCTACTTCACGAACACACCACCCTCGCCAAACTTGCTCCCGCGCCATGTGCGGCCGGATGAAACCGCCTTTTCACTCGAATCCCGAGCCCGCAGCTATCTCGCGGTCAACTGCGCGAGCTGCCACAGCACCACCGGCTCGTGGGATGCGCGTGCCGAGCGAAGCCTGGTGCAAACCGGCCTGCTCAACGGACTCGCCAGTCAAAGCGGCAGCGATCCCCTCAACCGCCTCATCGTGCCCGGCGATACCACGCACAGCATCGTCCTGAGTCGCGTCGCGATGACCAACGGCTTCACCAGAATGCCACCCATCGGCAGCAGCGAGCTCGATCAAACCGGCATCACCCTGCTCACGAACTGGATCACGCAGCTCTCATCCCGCCAAACCTACGCGAGCTGGCAGCAGGCACGCTTTGGCAGCGATCCCAACGGCGCCCAACACCTCGATCACGACGGCGACGGTCTCACCAACGAACACGAGTATCTCTTCGGCGATGCCTTCACCATCAGCAACGCCACCAGCGGCGCGAACGCCATCTTCAACTTCACTTTGCCCCCCAATCGCCTCTTCCAGATCGAAACCAGCTCCGACCTGCAAACCTGGCAACTCTGGAACGCTCCAGGCAACAACGGCCTGCCATCCTCCAGCACCAGCACGACCTTCCAAGCCCCGCTCAGCGAGCTGACACGCTTCTTCCGCGTGATCGTGAGAGAGGAGTGAGGCATGAGTTGCAGCCCAAACGAGGCTGAACAGATCCGTCCGGCTTTCAGGCAAGAATACCCCTGCGCTCCGGCTCACTCCTGCGGCAGCGCCAAAAGCCGCTTGGACTCTTCGAGGATGAATTTGGTGTCGGTGAAGGGCGTGTAGCTGATGTCCTGCCAGCGCTGGTTGCCCTTGGTGTCGATCAGGACGGTGGCATGCAGCGTTTCTTTTTCGAAGTCATCGTAGGCGCGGACCTTTTTGAAGGCTTCGAGGCTGCTGTCACACAGGATCGGAAATGGCAGGGGCTGGTCTTTTTTGAGATTGAGTTTCGCCCGCAGGTTTTTTGCCACAGGACTGGGCTCGATCGTGACGCCGACGAGCTGGATGCCGGCCTTTTCGAAGTCGGCGGCGGCTTTGGCGAAGGCCTGCATCTGCTCGACGCAGTGGCCGCACTCGTGTCCGAGGTAGAACATGAAGAGCGTGGGCTTCTTCGCGGTGAAATCAGCGCTCTTCACCGGCTTCGCGTCGAGATCGAGCGCCTCAAACACCGGCGCAACGGGCGGATGCCAGTGCAGGGGGCCGAGCTTGCTCAAATCCGCCGGGCGCACGCCAGAGTCCGTGCGTTTCGGTGCCGCGGCAGGCCAGTTGGCATCTTTGGCGAAGGTGGTGGTGAGGCGTTTGAAGGCGGGAAGATCACGATCCATGGCAAAGGCGAGCTTCTTGACCTCTTCGAAGGCTTTCCTGGCATCGTCGGCCTTGCCTGCGGCATGAAGAATCTCCGCTTTGGCAATCGTGCCAGCCAGGTCTTGCGGGAGGCTTTTGGTCACTTCGACGGCTTTGGTCTTTTCTCCGAGCTTCAGCCAATGGCGGGCGATGCGGTCTTTCGGGATGTCGCTCTCCTTGAGGGCTTCGAGGAGCTTGGTCTTGCTCTCATTGGTCACTTTGGGCGAGAGGAAGGCGATAAGCAGTTTGAGCTCAGAGACGGCCTTGGCCTTGTCGTCGGGCTTTTTTGCCTCCGCGGTTTTTTTCTCTTCGCCGGGCTTCGTGAGCGTGCGTTTGCCTTTGTCGGTCGAATCAGACTTCTCGGACTTTTCTGTGGGCTTCGGCGGCTGGATGGCTTCGACCGCT